>NZ_JAVRHT010000060.1:0-8835 GCF_031846415.1 Rubrivirga litoralis
TTTCGCAGAATGTTTTCCCGCTCAAGTAACCATTCCCGACGCGGACGCGGCTGTTGACCGACCGGACTTCGAGGAACAGCTCCAGTGACCCGTCCCCGTCATCGTGGGAGACGGTGGTCGAGTAGTACCCAGTCGAGCTCGTGACGAGGATGTTGTTAAGCGCGGCGAACGCCGAGTTCCCGTCGTCCTCCCACACGGCGACCTCGACGAACGGGAGCGGGCGGATGACACCGGCGTAGTCGGTGTAGTAGACGTACCCGCTCACGTTCACGGTCGTCACGCCGGCCGCGCTCGCCGAGGCGGTGGTGCCTGAGCTAGACCGGCTCTGCGAGGCGCCCCCCTGCGAGCCTTGGCCGTTCGCCCCTGAGGAGGTGCTGTCGTAGCGGACGGCGCCGTCGGCGTCCATGTACCGATCTCCACGGACGCCCGGCTTCGCCTCCGCCGGCTCGCCCTGCCCCAGAGTGGGGACGCCGAGGGGGACGAGGTAGAGGGACCCCGGCTCCCCGCCCTGCTCTGCGAGGTATTCCGAGAGTCGGACGACCCGGAAGGCCTTCGGCTTCTCCCCCGGCTCGGCCGGGACGAACGTGAGCACCTCCGCGCTGTATGCCGGAGTCCCATCGGGGAGCGTGCCGGTGACCTCGACAACGACCACGTTCGGTTCGGGGTCTACGTCGGTCCGGCTCCGCTTCGGGAGCTTCCGCTTCGACAGGCGCCGGAGTTCCTTGGGGAGGTCGAGGCTGACCTGCTTCCGCTCCTTGTTGCGGGTCTGGCCGAGCGCGCGCTTGCTCTTGACCTTGGAGGCGTTGGGCGTGTCGGAGTCGGCCTGCTCTGTGAGGGTGACCGTGACGTCAGAGAGGTCGCCCTGGAGGACGATGTCGAGGGGAAGACTACCGCCCGAGGTGACCGAGCCGTCAGGGAGAACGACCTCGGCGGCCGGGGGGAGGGACTGGGCTTCCGAGGGGCGGGTGCCCCCGAGGGCGAGAGCGGAGAGGACGGCTACGGAGACAGTCTTAACGAAGGGTGTCATGGTCGTCGGTGGAGTGGTGGGGTCGCGGACGACGAGGGGGCGTGTAGGCGCTGGGTTTTGCAGGCGCTACGTCGGAAGGAGGCGAGTGTAGGGAGCGCGGAGGTCATTGCAACTGGATCCCGAAACTTTTCCCTTCAACCTGCTGAGATGGATCCTGTAACTCCAGGTGATTGCCCTCAGCGAAGCGGGAGCTGTGTCCTGTATGACGGCAGCTCTCTCATATCCGCGCGATTTGATGCGAGCAAGTGGATGTAACACATCCCGACCGCCCCGCTCCGGGTCCGGCGTCGTAGGTTGGGGGAGGCCGGCGGGCGTTTCGCGACGAGCGCTCAACGCCGGGAGCCCGAGTCCGAGAGCCCCCCCGCGCCGGTAGCGGCGCCCGTGATCATGGCCGTCGAGAAGAGCGTGGTCCGGTCGGTGAGGTTCAGCCCCGAGGAGTGGGGCCGCGTCGAGGCTTGGGCGCGGGACGCGCAGGTGAGCCCGTCGCGGTACGTCCGCGAGGCGACGATGCGGCGGCGGCCGGCCGAGCGGCCGCGGGGCGTGCGGGCCGAGGCCGTCCGCGAGATGAAGGCGGTCGGCCGGAACCTGAACCAGCTCGTCCGGCTCGCCCACCGGGCGCGGGCCGACCGGGCGGCGGGGCGGGGGGCGGACCCCGCGCTCGGCGGGGCGGGCGGGACGGTGACGCCGGAGGAGGTCGCGGCGTGCCTGGCCAACGTGCTCGCGGCCATGGACCGGGTGAGCCCGCCGCGGTCGGAGGGCGACGCGTTCATCGCCTCCGACATGGAGCCCGACCACCCCGACCGTGTGGCCGCGAGTGGGACGGCGGCCGGCCGGGGGCGGGCAGACCGGGGGGCACCGTGATCGGGTCGACGTCGAGCGGGGCCAGCTTCGGCGCCTTGGGGTCGTACCTCGAGCGCGGCAAGGGCGACGTCCCGGCCGAGGACCGCGTGGCGTGGGTCGAGGGGCGGGGCTTGGTCCGGGAGGTGGACGGGTCGGTCTCGGTCGAGCGCTCGGCGCGGTTCATGGAGGCGACGGCGGACCTGAACCCCCGGTGCACCGAGCCGTGCTACCACGTGTCGATCTCGTTCGACCCGTCCGACCTCCCCGGCGGGCCGAGCGATCCGGCCTCGCGCGAGGTCATGCTGGGCGTGGCGCGCGACACGCTCCGGGACCTCGGGTTGCACGAGCACGAGGTCGTGGTCGTCGCGCACGGGGACCGCTCGCACCCCCACGTCCACATGATGATCAACCGGGTCCACCCGGAGACGGGGCGGGCGTGGGACCGGTGGCAGGACCGGGTGCGGCTGGAGCGCTCTCTGCGGGGCCAGGAGCGCGCGCGGGGGCTCCGGGAGGTGCCGGGCCGGCTCGGACGGCTGGAGGGCCAGGAGCGGCCCGCCAGGGGCCTCTCACGGGGGGCGCAGCGGGCGGCGATGCGGGAGGCCGAGCGGATGGGGGAGCGCCCGCCGCTGGAGGCGGCGCGGTCGGCGCTCCGGTGGGAGTTCCGGGAGGCGAAAGGGTGGGACGACCTGGAGGGCCGACTCGCGAAGGAGGGGTACGTGCTCCGGGCGAAGGGGCGGGGGCTCGTGGTCCGCGACGGGCGGGGCCGGGAGGTGAAGGCGTCGGCGGTGGCCCGGAACGGCGGGCGCGGTCAGCTGGAGAAGCGGTTCGGGGAGGGGTTCCGCGTGCACCGGGCGCGGGTCGAGGCGCGGACGGGGCCGGTGCCGGCGGGGCTCTCGCCGCACGCGGAGGCCGTGGTCCGGGCCGAGCGGGACCGCGAGGCGGCGGCCGAGCTCCGGGCGGCGGCGGGGCGAGCGGGGCGTCGGGTGGGGTCGGCCGAGGGGTCGGTCCGGGCGCTCGCGGACCAGGAGCGGGAGGTGGCCGGGGCGTGGCAGGGGGTCCGGGACCGGCTGAGAGGGGTGTACGAGGACCCGGCCGGGGCCGAGCGGCTGTTCGTGCGGCTGAGCCGGACGGAGGGGCTCGAGCGGGCGTGCGAGGAGCTCGCGCAGCGGCCGGAGCGGTTCGGGCGGCTCCGGGAGACGGAGCACCGGAAGTGGGGGGGGCTCGCGGTCGAGCGGCGGACGGACGCGGCCCGGGCGGCGGCGTCGGGGGCGGCCCTGGAGGGGGCGCAGTACGGGGAGCGGTGGCGGGCGCTGGAGCGGGAGAGGGAGCGGGCGCCGCGAGCGCTGAGGGAGGCGAAGGGGGCGCGCGAACGAGCGCGAGCGGCGGTGGCGGCGCGGCCGGGGGAGCACGTGGCGGCGGGGCGGGTGGAGGGGCTGGGGAAGGCGCTCCAGCCCGTGGACCGGCAGATGCTGGAGAAGGCGGCGCCGGGTGTGTCGCGGTCGGTCGGGGCCGTGGTGGCGAAGGCGCTGGCGCGGGAGGCCGAGCGGGGGTACGACCTCGGGCGGTGAGGGAGGCGACAGCGCTTCGGCCGGACCTGCACACGGCCAGCGAACCAAAAGCAGCTGACGCCAAGACACATTGGCGCAATGATGCAATGGCGTCTGTGCCGTACATTGCGTTCACTCACCGGACGGAAGGGTTATGCGGGTCATCTCCTTTGTGAACAAGAAGGGCGGCGCCGGGAAGTCGACCTCAGTCTGCGCCCTCGCGCTGTATTGGGTCGAGCGCGCCCGGAAGCGCGTGGCCGTCCAGGACATGGAACTCGACGGTGGTTCGAGCAGCTTTGTGGAGCACATTGGCCACCCTAACCTCGCGCACTACGAGGATGGAGACACCTACGACTACGTACTGATCGACACGCAGGGCGGCGCCTCAGACGCCGAGTTGGCAGAGGTCGAGCGGAGTTCGGACCTAGTCGTCATCCCGCTGCTTCTGGCGCCGCTCGACGTCGCCAAGGCTGTCGAGACGGCGGCGAAGCTGCACCGGCCGGAGCGTGCCCGCTTGCTCCTCAACCAGACCCGGGCCAACACCACCGCTTGGCGCGACCGGGCACGGGTGCTTGACGCCGTCCCGGTCGCGCCGCTGGAGAGCCACCTGACCCGGCGGACCGCTTATGCGAACCTGCTTGTCGACGGGTGGAGCGCTCTGAGCCGTGAGGCTCTCACCGAACTAGAAGCCCTCGCATGGGAGGTCAGCTAATGGCAAAGCAACGCGATCTGTCCGCCCTCGTCGGGGCGAAGCAACGGAAAGAGAAAGAGGCTGCGGGATCGGCTATGAGTCAAGACGCCGATGTGTCAAGACGCAAAGATGCATCGAGCGACGTAAAACGCAAGCACTTCCGGGTCGAGAAGAAGGTGGCCACCCGGTTTGCCATCCTCGCGAAGGAGCGGGACACGACCGAGACGGCGCTCCTACACGAGGCCATCGGCCTGCTGTTCGAGAAGTACGGGGTGGACGTCCCGCGCTGACCGCGCCTGTCTGGACCGCTCGCGTTTCCCCGGCTCGCTATCGAGAGGACCACCCATGAGCAAAACCCAGCTACAGCAGATCGACCAGCTACTCGGGATCGGGTTCGGAGAGACCGACCCGGACACGCGCTACATGGCGCGGATCATGATGCAGGCCGTGATCCCTCACAAGGAGACGGCCTTGCGAGAGGTCGGGGTTCAAAATGGGGACTTCACGGTCGGCATCCAAGCTGGGATCGGTGAGAAGCTTCCGGCAGGCAGCTTGCCGCGCCTGCTCCTCGTCTGGGTGATCGCCGAAGCGATCCGCACTCGGAATCGGGAGATCTACCTCGGGGACTCTTTGGCGGAGTTCATGGGCAAGCTCGATATCGTCCCCCACGGCGGACGGTGGGGGAGCATCACACGGCTGCGAACGCAGGCGCGGCGGCTGTTCAATGCCCGCGTCTCGTTCATCTACAACGGCCCGAAGGGATACGGCTCCAAAAACGTCCAGTTTGCCGACATGGTGCGGATGTTCTGGACCAACGAGGACTTCAACCAGGGGGACCTAGAAGGGCACTCGATCACGCTCTCGCAGCCCTTCTACGACGAGATCGTCAAGCGGCCCTTTCCTTTTGATATGAACATCCTACGGGGGCTTGCGCGCTCCCCGTTGGGCATCGACCTGTATGTATGGCTCACTTACCGAGTCAGCTACCTGAAGCAGCCCGTCAACATCTCCTGGGAGCAGTTGCAGAAGCAGTTCGGTTCCGCCTACGTCAGCCCCACCGGAGGGAAAGAGTTCGCCCGCTCTGCTAAGCGGGAGCTGACGAAGATTCGCGCTGCGTGGCCGCAGCTCCGTTACGAGACGCCGCGCGGGCGTCTCCGGCTGCATCCGTCTGCGCCCTCGATCAGCAAGACCTAGACCGCCCAATAGGGGCCGCTCAACCTGTGGACGGGGAGACTTATCCACGCATTAAGACCCCACCTTCCCACAAAACGTTGCAGGACAATAGCTTGCCAGGGTAAAACCCCGCCTTTTGGGGTAGGCTTACGCATTAAGACCCCACCTTCTTACGCATTAAGACCCCACCAACCTGTATTACTCCTATAAAACCCCTTCCTGTAGGAGCACGAGGTCTTGTGAGTTTGGGGATAACCGGCTCCGCCAACGGCCCCCGTCCGTCCCGAGACACACCGTGGCCGAGTCCAATTGCACAGGCAGCGCAGGCGGGCTACAATGCACCAACACCTAGAGCGGGACCCGACCATGAGCTTGCAAGAGATCGAACGAGCCATCGCCGATCTACCGGACCGCGAGAGGGCCGAGCTCGTCCGGTGGATCAACGAGAACCTGAACGAGAGGGCCGATGACCGCGGCCGCGGGTACCCCACCATGTCCCAGCAGGAGGACGAGTTGATCCAGCAGCGCCGGGAGTTGGCTGAGGCCGCCGCTCCCTACTGGGCCGGTGGGGACGGGCTGGAGTACCAAGTCCGCATTCGGACCGAGTGGGACGACCGACCCGGGGCCGACCGCTAATGCTCCTCGACTCCGTCATCGTCATCGACCGCTTGAACCGGGTGCCGGAGGCCCTCACCTTCTTCGGCCAGCACGCCGACCTTGCGGTCTCCGCCGTCACCGTGGCCGAAGTGCTCGCGGGAGCCGAGGAGGACGGACACGCTGACGTTTCAGCCTTCCTGAGCACGTTCGCGTTCCTAAACATGGACTTGGCCATCGCCGAGCGGACTGGAAGGCTCCGCCGAACGGAGCGGTGGAAGCTCCCCGACGCGATTCAGGCGGCGACGGCTCAGCACCACGGTCTCCAGCTCGTCACGCGGAACACGAAGGACTTCAAGCCGGAGCGACACCCGTTCATCCTCGTCCCGTACACGCTCTAGCCTCTCAGGGGCTCGTAGCTCCCCGCTGAGCGCGTCCGAGCACTCGCCCCGTCTTTGGGGACCCGCCAGGACGATCGGCGCTCTACGAGACACGTAGGACGCCGTAGAAGGAAGCCGCCTCCTCCCCTCTGAGGTACCGCCGGCCAGCATTATCGGCAGCCCTCCGGGACCTCGGATCTGCAACGGATGAGGCTAGATCTCGCCGCGGCCTCAGTTCCTAAGAGACGCCTCCTGACGCCAACGCCGATTCCGGGCTTCTAGAGGGGGCGCCGTGGGTCGATACTTGCGATAACCCTACCTACCGGAAGTTCGTCTGAAGTACTATTGAGCGTCTCTGCGGATGATCACGCTTAGACCTATGAAGTTGGGATCGGTGCAGTCGTAGCCCGATAGGTCGAACTCCTTCACCACCCGAGCCTCGACGGTGTGCGGGCTGAACCGCACCGACTCCCCCTGGACGAGCTTGACCCGCCGGCCCTCGTGCTCGACGGTGAGCCGGAGCGGTGTATCCCTGAGGCCGCACCCCGCGTCTCGCCATCCGTACTCTGCTGGCTCAACCCCGAACGCCCACCCGTCGAGGAGCGGGAGGGTCCCGCCGTCGGGGAGAGCTGGGACGCTCGACCCGTAGAAGGCGAGGCCGTCGTCGTCGGTCACGAGGAGCGATGTGTACCCGCCGGTGGACGTTGGACCCACCCCCAGCGCCACATCGTACAGGCGACCGACGACGAGCCGGACGTCACTGGGCGTGAGGTCGTGGAGCTCGAAGGCGTGGGTAGTGTCATCGGCGGTGAAGACGAGGCGGAGGTAGTCATACCCCGAACCGGGCTGGTCTCCCCCTTTGCGCTGGAGCGAGAGATCTGTGAGAGCGCCTGAGGCCGACCACGAGCAGAGGGGAGAGCTTGACCCGCAGTCGAACCTCAGCGGTGTCTCCGGGTAGAGCCGGAAGGACGAGAGCGGTTCCGGGGCCTCCCTATCTGTGAGCGAACAAGAGGGTAGAGCAAGCACTACGGCGCTGACAAGGAGGAGCTTAAAACTGGCGAAGAGGGGGAGGCGGTTCATCACCGGAGCTTTTGGGGAGACGGAAGCCAGAGCAGAACCTTGCGGTAGTGCGGTACGGATGCGGCGGGGGGTATCCGATTCTCCCCCCCGCCGATTAGTGGCATCCTCTGTGACAGTGTCAGCGGACGACGGTAACCCGGCGAACCTCAGCGTACGAACCGGCCTCGATCCGGACCACGTAGACGCCTGCCGGGAGCCCCTGCGCCTCAAACGGGGCCGAGTGGTACCCGGACTCTACCGAGCCGTCGGCGAGGAGGGCCACCTCCCGGCCCAGCAGGTCGTACACCGCGAGACGGACGGAGGCCGCTTCCGGGAGGTCGTACCGGACTGTGACGGTCCCACGGGACGGGTTCGGCGCCGGCGCGTGGAGGGCGAACTCCGTCGGAGTCGCGGCGGTGAGAAGAGCGGGGCAGAGGATTTGGCTCGGGTCGCAGTTGGTCCCGACGGAGACGTATTGGAACGCTGACTTCGTTTGTCCCCCACTCGTCACAGTCACGGAGAGATCAAAGTCCGAGAGACCGCTCGTGGTGTACGACCGGGAAGTGACCCCGGTATCCCCGCCGCTCTTGTACCAGCGGTACGAGTATGATCCCGTGGCGCCGGAGGCGCTAGCCGTCCACGTACCGCTCTGCCACTGGTTGAGAGCTGAGGGGCCGGAGATGTACGCGTTGAAAGGGGCTGTCTCGGGGAGGATCGGGGTCGGGAACCCGTTCTGGACCATAACCCTCGACGCCCGGTTCTTCTCCAGTTGCGTGAGATACCCAGAGGCGAGGGCAGCGTCGTAGAACTCGTAGATGCTGTCGATATTATTCATCCTAATTATCTCGAGCTCTTCATGCAAAGAATAAATTCTGTCAGCGTCATCATCACCATCGTCGTTTAGGTCGTAAAAGTCATTAACTGTAGATGATACTCTAAACTCATTATGGGCGCCAGGATTATTTTGAGTAAATGATCCGTAGCGATTGTCATAAGCTAGCTCAACGTTAGGAACAAAGCTAAAATTACCAGCATTGTAAGTTTGGTCAGTAAGAACAGCTTGTGCGAACGCAGTAGGCCATCCCTCTGTCCAGGCAAATCCAGGATCTATCAAAGTGCCGTAGAAGTGCTGGCCTCCTGCATTGGGAGGACGATACGAGTTGCGGCGGAACATCGTAAAGTGCCCATATTCATGATACGCAACATCTTCACTTCTGGCAATACCATGTATAATGTCAAAAACGAGATGATGGTTATAGTTGTTGAGAGAAAAAGCGCCGTCATTGTAAAGGCTGTTAGACGGGAAATCAATACCTGTAACAGCACGAACTTGTCCTGGTGAGAATGCGGTATGGGTGAAGTTAGCTGCATCGTTAAGCCACTTAAAAAGTTGAGCACCGATCCTGCGATTGTCTGATATAGTATAGGTCATCTGACGAGTTCCTCCTGTGATTCCTGTCACCACAGGTCCGCGCCATGAATACTGGTTGCTAGCTAGTGCGAGGCCGCAGTAGCTGTTTCCAC
>NZ_JAVRHT010000061.1:0-8415 GCF_031846415.1 Rubrivirga litoralis
CATACGCCCCGCCCCGGTCCGTCACGTCGCCCGTCGTCGTCCCGCTGAGGTAGACGTGGACGCCCGGGAGCGGCGCGCCCGTCTCGGCGTCGACGACGCGGCCGGTGACGACGGCCTGGGCGAGGGCGCCGGGCGCCAGCGCGAGGACGCCGCAGGCTACGAGCAGTCGGGCGAGCATGGGCGACGGGCAGGCGGCGGTGGACCACGCTACGGCCGCAGGACGGGCCGCGCAAATAACCGGCGCCTAGGAGTACCCGCGCCCGCCCTGGGCTAGCTGCCCTCCCCCGCCCCGCCCTCGACGCGCCCGCCGCGGGCGGGGTGGCGGGCCGTCGCGTTCGGCCGCCCCACCCCCGGAGCGAGCCCGCCGGGTGGGGCGGGTTACTCGTTCCGCACGCGGTCCGCGAACGCCGTGATCCGGTGGATGGCCTCCTCGATCTGGTCGATGGCCGTCGCGTACGAGCACCGGAGGTAGCCCTCCCCGCTCGGCCCGAACGCGCTGCCCGGCACGGCCGCCACGTGCTCCTCCTGGAGCAGCCGCTGCGCGAAGTCCTCGGACGAGAGGCCGGTCGAGGTGATGTCGGGGAAGGCGTAGAAGGCGCCCTCGGGCTCGAACGTCGGGAAGCCGGCCGCGCGGAGCCCGTCGACGATGACGCGGCGGCGGTCGTCGTAGGCCCGGCGCATGTCCTCGACCGCCGGCTGCGCGTCGCGGATGCCGGCGAGGGCGCCCACCTGCGAGACCGTCGGCGCCGACATGATCACGTACTGGTGCGCCTTGTACATCTGGTACAGGATCGGCTGGGGCGCGCACGCGTAGCCGATCCGCCAGCCCGTCATGGCGTAGCCCTTCGAGAAGCCGCCGATGAGGATCGTCCGCTCGAAGAGGCCGGGCAGCGTGGGCACCGAGACGTGGCCGTCCTCGTGGGCCTCGCCGTAGACGAGCCGGTCGTAGATCTCGTCGGACAGCACCAGCAGGTCGTGCTCGACGACCACCTCGGCGATCTCCTCCAGGACGTCGCGGCGGAGGACGGCGCCGGTCGGGTTGTTGGGGTAGCCGAGGAAGAGGAGCTTCGTCTTGTCCGTGATGCGGGAGCGGATGTCCTCGGCCGTCACCTGGAAGTCGTTCTCGGCGCGCGTCGGGACCCACCTGACCACCCCGCCCGCGAACTCGGCGAGCGGCCCGTAGCTCACGAAGCACGGCTCGGGGATGAGCACCTCGTCGCCGGGGTCGAGCAGCGAGAGCATCGCGATCGTCATGGCCTCCGACGCGCCGACGGTCACGATCACCTCGTCCTCGGCGTGGTAGTCGAGCCCGTAGAGCCGGGCCATCTCGCCCGAGATCGCCTCGCGGAGCTCGGCCAGGCCCAGGTTCGCCGTGTAGCTCGTGCGCCCAGCGTCGAGCGCCGTCTTGGCTGCGTCGATGATGGGCTGGGGCGAGACGAAGTCGGGTTCGCCGATGCCCAGCGAGATCACGTCGTCCATGGTGGCCGCGATCTCGAAAAAGCGGCGGATGCCCGACGGCGGCACCTCGCGAATGCGGCGGCTCAGGCGGCCGGCCATGCGCTCGGCGGCGGCGGGGGCGGGGCGGGCGAGGGTCTCCATAACAGGCGGGGCGAGAGGAAGAGGGGACCCGGCGGGCGGCCCGACCACCCCGCCCACGGCGGGGAATTGGGCGGGCGTTCGCGGAGGCGGGCGGGGCGGCCGGCTAAGTTAGCCGCCCGTTTCCCCTCCACCCCGCCCCGCCCGACCGGGTTTCCACACGCCATGGCCGACGACACGACCTTCCAGAACTACATCGGCGGCCAGTGGGTCGACGCCCAGAGCGGCGAGACGTTCGAGAGCCGAAACCCGGCCCGCACGAGCGACCTCGTCGGCCACTTCCCGCTCTCGGGCGGGGCGGACGTCGAGGCGGCGGTCGCGGCGGCCAAGGCGGCGTTCGAGACGTGGCGCCTCGTGCCGGCCCCCAAGCGCGGCGAGATCCTCAAGCGCGTGGGCGACCTCCTAACCGAGCGCAAAAACGAGATCGCGTTCGAGATGACGCGCGAGATGGGCAAGCCCCACTTCGAGACCAAAGGCGACGTCCAGGAGGCCATCGACACGGCCTACTACGCGATGACGATGGGCCGCCAGCTCTTCGGCCACACCGTCCCGTCGGAGATGAACAACAAGTTCAACATGACGGTCCGCCGGCCCATCGGCGTGTGCGGGCTCATCACGGCCTGGAACTTCCCGGTCGCCGTCCCAACGTGGAAGATGTTTCCGGCTATCCTGAGCGGCAACACGGTCGTGTTCAAGCCCAGCGAGGACGCGCCGCACAGCGGGATGCTGCTCGTGAAGGTGATGGAGGACGCCGGCGTGCCGCCGGGCGTCGTCAACCTCGTCCAGGGCGCCGGCGCCACGGGCCAGGCGATTGTCGAGCACGACGACGTGGCGGCCATCTCGTTTACGGGCTCGTCCGAAACCGGCGCCGCGCTCGCCCAGCAGGCCGCGGCCGACCACAAGCGCGTGAGCCTGGAGATGGGCGGGAAGAACCCGGCCATCGTCATGGAGGACGCCGACCTCGACCTCGCCATGGAGGGCCTCATCTGGGGCGCCTACGGCACGACCGGCCAGCGCTGCACGGCCACGTCGCGGCTCATCGTCCACGAGGACGTCCACGACGAGCTCGTCGAGCGCGTGATCGCCAAGGCCAAAGAGCTCCGCCTGGGCTACGGCAACGACGCCGGCGTCGACGTGGGACCGCTCATCAACCAGAAGGCGCTCGACAAGGTGGCCGGCTACATGGACGTCGCCCGCGAGGACGGCGCGTCGATCGCGCTGGGCGGGGCGGCTGCCACGGGCGACGGCCTGGACGACGGCTTCTTTTTTCAGCCGACGCTCTTCACGAACGTGACGCGCGACATGCGCGTGGCGCGCGAGGAGATCTTCGGGCCGGTCCTTTCTGTGATCAAGGTGTCGTCGTTCGACGAGGCCATCGACGTCGCCAACGACGTGAAGTACGGGCTGTCGAGCGCGGTCTACACGCGCGACATCGCGCGGGCCTTCCAGGCGCTCCGCGACATCGACGCCGGCATCACCTACATCAACGGCCCGACGATCGGGGCCGAGGCGCACATGAGCTTCGGCGGCGTCAAGGCGACGGGCAACGGCCACCGCGAGGGCGGCTGGGAGGTCTACGACTTCTACACCGAGACCAAGACCTGCTACATCGACTTCTCGGGCGGCCTCCAGCGCGCTCAGATCGACAACTACGACGACTAGCCGTACTCTCCGGGCGGACCCCACCCCGCCCGTCATGAGAACGCTCCTCTCCCTCGGCCTTGCCCTCGTCCTCGGCGCGTGCGCGACCGCCGCCCCGCCCGACGGCCGCCCCGCCCTCCGGGCCGACGACGTCGTCGTGTACCGCTCGGTGGACGACATCCCGGGCGAGTACGAGGTGATCGAGACCATCGTGCCCCCGGACGACATCGCCCGCGTCGGATCGGGATACGGCGCGACCGATGCCGTCGAACGGTTTGCCCGACGGAAAGCGGCCTCGATGGGAGCTAACGGCGTTCTCGTGGTGAGCACGGCCGAGGCCGCCTCGAACGTGCGGGCGACCGCGTCCGTCCGCAACGGGTACACGCTGTCGCCGGGCACGCTCGTGGCCGTCTACGTGACGCCGCCGGAGGCGCCGCGCTAGCGGGGGCGGGGCGGCCCTGCTGTTAAGATCCTGTGATCACAGAACCTTCCGGCAGACCAACCGTCCAACTTTATTCAGACCGCCCTCCGGGTAACGCCAGGACGGATCCATCTCTCCAGCGCCCTTCCCCCTATGAAGACCTACACCTCCCCCACTATCGCCGACTACGGAGACATCCGCACGGTCACGGCCGCCGACCAGCAGTCGATGCAGACCGACCAGATCTTCAACAACGGCGAATCGATCGGCACCTCCACCGGCTCGCTCGACGCGTGCGTTTCGCCAGCCCCGAACCCGCAGCCGGGCGACATGTGCACCTGAGCCGAACGGCAACGGTCTAGATCCGCGGGGAGCCCAAAAGGGCTCCCCGCTTTTTTTTGCTCTCCCGCCCTGTGGCGGGGCGGGGCGGCTCCACCCCGCCCCGCCCACGCGGCGGCTAGATTGAAGCCCGCCCCGCCCCGAACCTCCACCTATGGGTCTGTTCTCCCGCTCCGCCCCGGCCAGCCACTTTCCCCAGTCGGTCGGTCGGCGCCTCGGCAGCGGCGACGAGGTCCGGCTCCCCGATGACCTCCCCGCCGACGCCACGCTCCTCGTCGTCTTGTTCCGCGACGACCTCGACCCGCTCGCGGACCAGTGGGCGCGTCTCGGCGACCGCCTAGCCGACGTGCACGGCGACCGCGTGGGCGTCTGGGAGCTCCCGATCGTGAGCAAAAAGCTGAAGATGTTCGGGAAGCTGGCGACGATGGGCATCCGTGGGCAGGTCGACGGCGAGAGCGAGCGCGAGCGGACGGTCCCGCTCTACGTCGACCCCAAGGGGTTCCGCAAGGAGCTCCAGCTCAAGACGCAGAGCGACGTCTACGCCTTCCTCGTCGCCCGCGACGGGCGGATCGCGTGGCGCGGCGAGGGCGACATCGACATGGAGGAGGTCGAGGCCCTGGAGCAGGCTGTCGAGGACGTGCTCGCCGCGCCGGTCCCCGCCCCTACGGACCACCCGGACGCCGAGGGCGCCGAACCGCCGTCACCCGACGCGGACGCCGCCCCGCCCCCCGAAGACGACGAGGCAGGCAACGCGGAGGAGCCCTCCCGCCCCGCCTCAGAGGAAGAGGCTGGCGACGGCGCACCCGCCGGCGCCGAAGGGCAAGAGCGTCCGAGCATTACAGAGCCGCCCCGCCCCGAGGCGGTGGAGCCGGAGGAAGAGGACGCCCCTGCGGAGGCCCGGTGGAACGGCGACCCGCCCCCGATCCGAACGCGGGGCTAAGACGCGGTCGTTGTCCGGGAAACGAGGTCGGTCAGCGTCCGGCGGTCGCCAGGGGTGAGCAGGAACTCCTGCTGCCCGAGCACCACGCGGACGGCCTCGGCCGCCGCGATGTCCTCGAAGAGCGCGCGCGGCATGCCGATCGTCAGGAACTCGCCGTAGGTGTTGGGGAGGATATCGACCCCAGGTTCGCCCGTACTGAAGCGATACGGCACGCCGTCGACCTCGAACGTGACGCCGGGGAACGTCGAGTTGAGCGCGTTCTGGCCGATGTTCGAGAAGACGACCCGGTACGACTCGGCGTGGCACGGCTCGGCGCCGCAGTCGGCGAACGCGCGGAGCACGAAGTCGCGCGTCCCGACGGTCGAGGACGACGAGATGGGCGTCCCCAGGCGGATCTGGTCCGACCGAAACCCGCGGTCGCTGGCCGCCCCGCCCGAGCCTGCGCAGCCGGCGAGGATCAAGACCAGGGCCAAAGCGAGGGCGGGGCGGGGCGGCGTCATGGCGCGGGCGGGGTGGAGTCCGTGGAGACGGCCGCCGTTCGGCTAGGTGAAGTAACCGAAGGCGTTTTTGAAGTGCTCGATGCGCGGCTCCCCGTCCCCAAAGTGGACCGCGACGACGTCGAACCGGACCGGCGACGGGATGAGCCGCCGCTCGTGCATGTAGGCCTCGGCCACGCGGAGGATCGCCCGCTGCTTGGCCTCGTCGACCGCCGCCTCGGGGGCGCCGTAGCCCGCCCCGCTCCGGGCCTTGACCTCAACGAACACGATCATGCCGCCGTCGTCGGCGGGCGTGGGCTCGAACACGACGGCGTCGATCTCCTCGCGGCCGAAGCGGTAGTTCCGGTCCAGCGTGCGGCAGCCCGCCGCCTCCAGGAAGGCGACGGCCGCGTCCTCGCCGCGGCGCCCGATGTCGGCCGTGCTCGCCATGCTAGGACGCCCCCCGCCGGAGCTTCGAGGCGAACTGCGTGATCCGCCGGACCTTGTCGGAGCTCCGCCCGCGGACGAGCGGGAGGAGCGCGTTCGTGAACGCCTCGAAAACGGTCATGATCTCGCCCAGCGCGTCGATCCGGTCGGCGAGGGCTGCCTCGTCGTCCGAGAGCGAGCCGCCCGCGCGGAGGTTCGTGGCCACGCCGTCGAGCGCCCGCTGGACCGGCTCGATCTCGCGCCGCTGGCGCTCCTCGATGATCGTCGTCGTGATCGACCACACGTCGGACTCGGCGACGAAAAAGTCCTTCCGGCTCCCCGGCTGGTGCGTCTTGCGGACGAGGTCCCAGTCGAGGAGCGCCCGGAGGTTCATGTTCGCGTTGCCCCGGCTGATCTCGAGCCGGTCCATGATCTCGTCCGTGTCGAGCGGCCGGTCGAGCGCGTAGAGGAGCGCGTGGATCTGAGCCATCGTCCGGTTGATCCCCCAGTGCGAGGCCATCTCGCCCCAGAGGCGGACGAACTCGCCGACCGCCCGCTGGGCACGGTCGGCGTCGGTCGGGGGGGAAGGCGTCGGGTCGGGGGCCACGCGGGCGGGGTGGGGCGGCGGGCGAGAAGATACCGTGCCGCGCGTGGCCCCGGAGCGCCGCCCCGCCCCCGAGTGCCGTCGTCCCGCTCTGGGCGCCTGGGCGGGGTGGGGCGGCCCTGGCGTGGGCGGGGCGGCCCCCGTAGCTTCCGCCGTTCACGCTGCCCGGTCGCCCCCCGTTGATCGTCACCCTCACCACGGACTTCGGCCTCCGCGACGGCTACGTCGCGGCTATGAAGGGGGCCATGCTGGCCGCCGCCCCCGACGTGCGGGCGGTGGACGTGACGCACGAGGTGCCGGCCCAGGACGTGATGGCGGCTGCGTTCGTGCTCCGCGGGGCGGCCCCATTCTTCCCCGCCGGTACGGTCCACCTCGCCGTCGTCGACCCCGGCGTCGGGACGCTCCGCCGGGCGATTGCGGCGCGGCTCGTCGTGGGCGGGACGCCGTGCCGGTTCGTCGGGCCGGACAACGGGATCCTCCCGCTCCTCGCCGACGGCCCGCCTGTGGAGGCCGTCGTGCTCGACCGGCCGGGCGCGTGGCGGACGCCGGTGCCCAGCGACACCTTCCACGGACGCGACGTGTTCGGGCCGGTGGCGGCCGCGCTCGCCGCCGGCGCCGCGCTGGACGACGTCGGGAGCCCGGCCGGCCCGCTCGCCCCGCTCCACTGGCCGCTCCCCCGCGTCGACGCTGAGGGCGTCGAGGGCATGGTCCTCCACGTCGACCGCTTCGGGAACTGCACGACGAACATCCCGCGCGAGGCGCTCGCCGGGCGGGGCGGATTCAAGGCGTACGTGGGCTCGAGCGTGCTCCGGCGGCACGCCCCGTCGTACGGGCACGTCGCGGCCGGCGAGCCGCTCACGCTGTTCGGGAGCTCGGGCCACCTTGAGATCGCCGTGAACAGGGGCGACGCGGCGGCCCTGCTGTCGGTCGTCCGCGGGGCGCCGGTGAGCGTGGTGTTCGAGGCTGCCCCCGCCCCGCCCCCCCGGACCCGGACGCGCTCGGCGTCCGCCGCCTAGGTGGAGCCCGACGCGCCCCGCGACCCGACGCCGGTCGACGAGCTGCCGGCGTTCGACCGCACGCAGACGCGGCCGTCGCCGGTGCCCCCGCCCGAGCCCATCCCGCGCGGCCGCGTCGCCGCACTCGTGGCGCTCGTGGCCGTCGGGCTCGCGATCGCCTACGCTCTTCTCCGGGTCCCGACCGCGGACGAGGGCGCCAACCTTCTCGCCTCGTTCGTCGACGCCACGGCGTCGTATCAGGCCGCCGTCGAGACGACCCGCCCCGAGGAGGCGCGCGCGTTCGTGCTCGACCAGCTCGGGTGGGACGTGCCCCCGCCGGACCTCCCCGCCCTCGCCCTCGTGGGCGTTGACCTCCCCGTGGTGGGCAGCACCGGGGGCGGGGCGCCCAGCGCGCGCGACGTGGTCGTGCCGCGGTTCCGCTACAGCGGGGCCGGCGGGGAGACGGCCTACGTCTATGCCTACGACTACATCACGCTCGACCAGGTCCGGGCGTCGTTCGACCTCCCGGACGCGACCTACGCCCTGCTCGGCGAGAACGTCCCCGTGGACACGCGGCGCCTGGAAGGCGCCTACATCGTCACGTGGCGCCGCCGGTCGATGATCTTTACAGCGGTCACCGATAGCGAGGAGGCGTTCGAGCAGATCGGGCAGTGGGCGGCGAGCCTCTGACGACAGCGGGCAGCGGGCAGCGGGCAGCGGGCAGCGGGCAGCGGGCAGCGAAGGTGCCCCGCCCGCACCGCACGAGGGCGGGGCGGGCATAGCGGGCGGGGCGGCGCCTTTCCAGAACCGCCCCGCCCTCGTCACAACCACCCCTAGCCCCTCTTGGCTGCGCCGATGCTGCGCAGTGACCAGGAGGGGAACTGCCGCCGCTTCCAATCGACGTCGGCCTCGCCTCTCACCGCCCAACCCATCTCTGAAAGGGGCGGGGCGGAACAAGAACGGCACCACCCCGCCCG
>NZ_JAVRHT010000062.1:0-8320 GCF_031846415.1 Rubrivirga litoralis
GCTGCCCGCTGCCCGCTGCCCGCTGCCCGCTGCCCGCTAGAACGGCACGTCGTCCTCGACCTCCTCCGGGTCCCGCTCGCGGACGACCAGACGCACGGCGGACGGGTCGAACCCGAACAGGTCCTCCTCGGAGAACACGAGGCGGAACTGGGCCGGCGTCTCGAAAAACGGCTCGAACCGCCCCGCCAGCTGGTCCAGCCGGTCGAGGTAGAACGCCGTGCTCTCGTCGGGCGCCGCCGGGCTCCAGTCGCGGGCGGGGCGGGCGGCCTCGAACACGCGCCCGCCGCCCTCGCCGAGGTAGTACGAGACGCGGTCGCCCACGCGCGGGGCGCGGCCGGTGCGCGCGGCCTCGCGGGCGGCCACCTCGTAGGCCGCCGATCGCGTCCGCTCTCCGGCGGCGACGGCCTGCTCGTAGTCGGCGAGCGACGTCTTGAGCGTTTCGGTCCGCTGGAAGCTCTCGACGCCCTGCCAGTCGTGGGCCTCGATGCGGCGCCGGTGCTCCAGGTACAGGTCGTGGAGCCCCTGCACGTCCTCCTCCAGGAGCAGGCGGATCGCCTCGCGCACGAACGCCCGCCCAAACCGCTCCGACGACCGGCTCACCAGGCTCGACCCCTTGAACTTGAGGTGGCCGTCGTAGTCCAGGAGCGCGTAGTTCTTCTTCTTGTACGACAGCATCCGCTGGAACCGCCCGTCGAACCCGATGCGGATGCCGTCCGGCATCTGCTCGCTCAAGCGCTCGACGAACTGGCGCTCGGCGGCCTCGCCGACGACGCTGTCGGGCGGCACGAACAGGACGCCGTCGGTGTCGACCTCGACCACACGCGCGCCGGCCGCGCGCGCGAGCCGCATGATCTGGCGGAGCAGGTCCTGCCCCGTCGCCGCGACGCGGTCGGCCTCGGCAAAGTCGTTGAAGAGGGCGTAGCCGAAGCCCATGTTTCCGTAGAACGAATTGATAACGATCTTGTACGCACTCTGTCGCGCGTCCAGCTCGCCCCGCTCGTGCGCGTCGTCGGCCTCGCGCATGGCGTCCTTCGTCTCGAACCGGAGGCCGGTCAGCCGGCGCAGGAGGCGTGGGAACAGGCCGAGCGCGTCGCCCTTGGGCTGGACGTCGTAGGTCAGCATGATCGACGGGTACAGGCTCTCGACGTCCGCATAGACGACCGGGCCGACGACGCCGGTCACGAACACGTCGGTGTAGCCGCCGACGACCTGGGAGCCGAAGTCGGCGCGCGGGAGGCTGTGGCGGGCGTGGAGATAGCCGCGCACGAAGAGGGCCTCGACCTTGGCCGCCGGGCCGGTCCGCGCCGCCTGCCCGTACGGCATGGGCACCATCTGCGTGAGGTAGAACGTGCTCCCCGAGAGGAAGCGCGCGAGCCGCTCGGTCTCGGTCGCGTCGTCGATCGCGTACTCCATGAGCCGGTGCGGGTCGGTGTCCCAGACGTGCGCGATCTGGTCGCCCGGGACGTACGTCCGCCCCTCGGGCGCGAACCCGAAGTAGCGCGCGGCCCCCTTCAGCGTGTAGTTCGGGAGGTCGCGCTTGAACACGTCGAACGCCATCGTCTGGTGCAGCGTGTCGATCACGTGGCGCCCGGCGATCTCGACGGCGTCGAACTCGACCTGCCGCTCGGCGAACCGCATCGACGTGGGGTACGAGCGGGGCGGGCTCCCGTCGCGGCCCAGGTCCACGGGGACCCCGTGGCGCCGGCACCGCTCGAACAGGTACGGGAAGTCGAACGACTGGATGTTGTGGCCCTCGATGACGTCGGGGTCCCGCTCCTTGACCAGGTCGAGCGTCTCGCGCAGCACCTCCTCCTCGGTCATCTCCGGCGTGCCGACGAGGCGGCTCCACCCGGTCGAGTCGCTGAGGGCGACCAGGATGATCCGGTGCTCGGGGACCGTGGCCTGGGGGAAGCCTTTCGGGCTGTAGACTTCGATGTCGAGCTGGAGGCGGACGAGGTCGTCGAACGCCATGCCCTTGAACAGCGTCCGCCCGGTCTGCATGAGGTACTGCTGCTCCGGCGAGCCCGGCAGGTACACCTCGTCCGGCCGCGCCTTCGCCGTCTCCGTCGCCCGCTCGACGTGGCGGAGCGCGTCGAAGTAGGCGCCGCGGTCGGGGAAGGCGACGACGTAGCGGAAAAAGCCCCGCCCCGCCAGCTCCTGGAACTGGAAGCGGTCGCGCGGGAAGCCGCGCAGGAGGTCGGCGTCGGAGAGGAAAAAGAACGGGTGGACGCGGACGTCCTCGGTCGTCACCTCCGTCGGCGAGCGGCGGCGGTAGAGCCGCATCGTGGCCGGGCCGACCGGGTGGAGCGCGACGATCCGCTCGGCCGGGTCGTGGCCGTAGAGGAGGGCGTCGTCGTCGGGCGGGGCGGCGTCCATCAGCGGCCGCCGTCCGCCCCGCCCCGCCCGTCGTCGAGCGAGAACTCGAACGGGAACGTGATCGGCGTCCGGGCGGGGCGGCCGCCGGAGACGACCGGCGTGAACCGCGTGGCACGGACGGCGTCGAGCACGACGGCCGAGAGGCGCGGGTCCGGCGAGCTCACGACCTCGGCCTCTTCGACCGCCCCGCCCGCGCCGACCACGAAGCGGACGACGACCACGCCCTCGACGCCGTCGGCGCGGACGTCGTCGGGGTAGGGGAGGCGGCCCTGGACGGCGGCCACCTCGTCGAGCAGCCTCGCCCCGTTGTCCGGCGGTGCGTACGGCGGGGCGGGGACGTCCGCGAGCGCTGACGCCATCATGTCCACGATACGGGGGACGAGCGCGTTCGTGGTGCCGAGCGCCGTGGCGCGGCCGGCGTACCGGGCGGCGTCGGACTCCATGTAGTCCACGAGCGCGCGCGCGTCGTCGTCGCTCAGGCCGGCCAGGCTGAGCCGCGCGCCGCGCGTCATTGCGTCGGCCTGGAGGTCGCGCATGGAGGCCGACTGCATCTGGGACCGGTACATCTCCGGGAAGGCGTCCGCCCCGCCCATCGGCTCCAGGACCTCAGCCGGCAGGGCGCCGATGACCGCGTCGATCATCCGCTCCTGGACGTCGGGCGGCTGCGTCGCGTCGAGCAGGGCGGCGGCGTAGCGCGCCGAGAGGGCCGAGTCGGCGAGCGGGCGGTCGCCGGGGTCCTTGATGAGCGCCTGGATCTCGTCGAACGAGAGGGAGTCGGCCAGGAGCGTCGACGCGCGCTGGGCACGCTGGAAGAGCGGTCCCTCGGTGAACGCGACGGCGTCGGCGAGGAGGGCGGGGCGGAGGTCGGCGTAGAAGGCGGCTCGGACCGAGTCGAGCGTAGTCTCGGACGTGACGAGGTCGGCCATGTCTCCGACCGGGTTGGGGGCGCCGGCGAGCACCCCGCGCGACGCCTCGGCGGACGCGACCGATAGGGCGAGGTAGCGCTCGACGAGCGCCGAGTCGGC
Organism: Rubrivirga litoralis; assembly: GCF_031846415.1. Classification (NCBI taxonomy): domain Bacteria; kingdom Pseudomonadati; phylum Rhodothermota; class Rhodothermia; order Rhodothermales; family Rubricoccaceae; genus Rubrivirga; species Rubrivirga litoralis. The sequence goes on from NZ_JAVRHT010000062.1 coordinate 3,402, forward strand.
GGCCGTGGGCGGGGCGGTCTGGGCGAACGCCGGTGCGGCCGCGAGCAGGAGGGCGAGGGCGGGGAGGCGCATGGGCGGGCTAGTTGGAGCGGCGGGCCGGGAGCGACCGGGCCTCGGGGTGCAGCCGGAACCGGATGGGCACGGAAAACCGGACCGGCGTGGGCTCTCCACCCACCGCGCCCGGGACGAACAGCGACGTGCGGACGGCCTGCAGCGCCGCCTCGTTCAGGCGCCGGTCTGGCGTCTGAACCACGACGGGGTCCACGACGACGCCCATCTCGTCGACGACGAACTCGACGACGACCGTGCCCTCGACGCCCGCGCGCCACGCGCTCTCCGGGTACTCGACGCGTCGTTGCAGGCTCTCCAGCCCCCCGATCAGCTGCGGCTTGACGGACGGGCGCCCGTCCGCCGCCCCGCCCTCGGCCACCGCCCCGCCCTCCGGTTCGACGGGCTCCGGCGCCTGGAGCTTGAACGTGACCGGCACCGTGAGCCACACCCGCGCGGCCGCCCCGCCCTGGCGCCCCGGCACGAACGGCGAGGCGCGGACGGCCGTCAGCGCCGCGTCCGAGAGCCGGTCGTCCGGCGACCGGAGCACGACGGCGTCCACGGCCCGGCCCTCCTCGTCGACGACGGCCTCGACGAACACCTGGCCCTCGACGCCGTCCTGCCGGGCCGCCTCCGGGTACACGATCCGCCCGTAGAGCGCCTTGATCCCGCCGACGGGGCGCGGCATCTCGTCGGCCACGCGGAGCGCCTCCACCGCGGCGGCGGAGTCCGCGGGCGGGGTGGGAGCTGCGGGCGGGGCGGCGTCCGTCTGCGCCGCGGCCAGGGCGGGGAGGAGGAGGGCGGCGAGGGCGAGACGGAGGCGCATCGTCGGAGCGAAGTCGTTAGAGGAGCGGGGAGGAGGAAGGGTAGGCACAGCGCCGCCCCGCCCGGGCGTCCGCGAGCGGAGCGGCCCTCGCCGGTTGCACCGTCCGCGCCGCGTGCTCGACACTCAGAACACGCGACACCGCCCCGCCCGCGCGTCCGTCAGAGGTTGTCGGTGATCTCCTGCACGCCCCGCGCCGGGAGGCGGCCCATCGGGTCCACGCCCTCCGCGGGCTCGACGAGCGGGCGCGCGACGGTCGTGTGGAAGACCGGCTGGCGCCGCTCGCGGACCGTGATGAGGACGCCGTCGTCTTCGAGGTCGATGAGCGCCCGGCCCAGCGCCGCCGTCAGCCGCGAGGGGTAGTCGGCGGCGAGCCGGTCGAGGGCCGCCCGCTGCTCCTCGGCGACGCCCGCGCGGACCGACTCGCGCAGGAACCCGGGCACGCGCGGGTCGACGCGCGGCGGCGGCGGGAGCGCGTCGGGCGCCGGGCTGTACCGCGTCGGGTTGTAGGTGATGTCGTAGGTCGTCGCGTACTCGTGGCTCGAGTGGCCGGCGGCGGCGTTCACGTTCCGCCCGCGGAGCGCGGCCTGATCGGCCGACGTCCGCCAACCGGACGAGACGGAAAACCGGAACGGCGGGAGCCCCGCTTCGGCGAGCCGGCCGCGGAAGCGCACAGCGATGCTGTCGAGCGAGGCCACCGCGCTCGGCGTGAGGTACGGGACCGACGACCGGGCGGGGAGGACGGTGTAGAGCCGGTTCGTCTGGACGCGCACGAGCCCCAGCGCGCCGACCAGGCTGTCGACCTCGGCCCGCGTCGCCGGCGGCTCGACGCCGAGCGCCTCGGCCGTCTCGACGTGGCGGGCGTTCCGCGAGCGCCGCAGCAGCGCGATCTCGTCGTCGGTGAGCAGCGGGACGCGCTCGAAGGCGGCGACGGCCGCGGCGGCGACCGAGTCCTGCGCCGCGTACGTGGCCGCGACGCCCTGCTGCGCGCGGCGCGCAAACCACCCCGCCCCCACGACGGCCGCGGTCAGGGCTACAAAGGCGACGAGCCGCACCGGCCGCGTCCGCGTGCGCCGCCCCTCGCGGACGAATGGGGGCGGGGCGGGCTCGTCCGGGTCGTCGAGGGCGGGGCGGGGGAGGTCCGGGGTGAGCACGGGCGGGGCGGGAGCCGAGGGCGCGTACGTACGCCTCTCCGCGCGCCGAGATCGCCCCGCCCCGCCCGCGCACCGGGCGGGGTGGCGCTACGGTTCGTCGATCGTGAGGTGGAACACGGGCTGCTCATTTTCGAGGAGCACCAGCAGGCGCCCCTCGCGCTGCATTTCGCCGAGCACGCGCGTGAGCGCGCCGAACAGGCGGTCGTCGTACGTTCCTGCGAGGTCGTGCGCCCACCGCGACGCGAGCCGCTGGGCGCGCTCGCGCTCGGGGTCGCCCGCGGCGAGGGCCAGCGTGTCGGCGGCCGAGGGCTGGAGCGCGAACCGCGTGTAGACGACGTCGGCGCTCGCCCCGTACTCGTGGCTCGACGTCCCGCTCGTCGCGTTCCGGTTCGTCTGCCCGAGCGCCTCCTGCAAGTCCGCCGTGCGCAGCGCGGACGAGACCGTAAAGCGGTAGCGGGGCAGCCCGTGCGCCGCCAGCCGCGCCTGGAACCGCCGGCCAAGCTCGGCCAGCCGCTCGCGGAGGGCGGGGCGGACGAACGGCTTCGAGTGCTCGAGAATCCGGACCACGTAGAACTCGTTGTCGACGAGCGGGACCAGCCGCCCCGCCCGCAGGTGCCCGGCGAGGTCGGCCTCGCTGCGGAGCGGGGGCACGCCCAGCGAGTCGGCCGCGGCGAGGTGCGCGCGGTACGACGGCGTCCGCGGCCGGCGGAGCGCGCTCTCCTCGTCCGACGTCGTCTCGCGGAGCGTCTCGAACCGCCCGCGCAGCCGCTGGACCGACGCTTCGAGCGAGTCGAGCGCCGGTGCTTCGTTGGCCGCCACCCCGCCGGCGGGCGGGCGGGGCGGGGCGGGCTCCGGCGCCGCGGCCGCGCGCGCGAGCCACCCCAGCCCGAGGCCGGCGGCGAGCGCGAGGGCGGTGAGGAGGGCCGGCCGCATTACTGGGGGACGAGCACGCCGCACCCGACGACCGCCCCGCCCGTGCCGTCCGAGACGGCGTCGTCGCGCTCAGCGCGGACCACGACGGCCCGCCCGACCGGCGAGCCCGTGCCGTCCAGGTTCAGCGCCGGGTCGATCCGGTCGTAGCGGCCCCGCCCGCGGTCGCCGCGCACGTTGCCCAGGTCGCCCGCGTGGCGGTCGCCCGGCAGCGCGTACGGCCCGCCGTGGCGGCCCGCCTCGGCGCCCAGGTGCACGTCCGGGTCGGCGCCGCAGTCGCGGCCGCGCAGGATCTGGAAGGCGTGGAAGTCGCTCTGGGAGAGCCCCCGCAGGTCGGCCTGGACGCGGACGCCGCCCTCAGTCTGGCGGAGCTGGACCGTTCCATCGACCCGCCCCGCCCCGACCGGCTCCACGCGCGCCGTCGCCACGCCGACGCCGCTTACCTCGACCGTGTCGGGGGCCAGGCCGGGCGCGAGCGCCGCCGGGCGGGGCGGGGGAGAGGTCGCGGAGGGCGGGGCGGCCGGCTCGGCGCACGCGGCGAGGAGCAGGAGCGCGGACACGCCGGCCCGAGCGGCGGCCCGGCCCGGTGGTGGACGTGTGAGCATGGAAAGCCAACGACCGAGCCAGACGGCGTGTTCTGCGGGGCTAGCTTCTCGGGCTTCCGCCCATGCCCGTGCCCGCCCTCCTCGTCGCCGACCGCCTCTCGATGCGCTTCGGGCGCCGCCGGCTGTTCGACGACCTCTCGGTCGAGGTCGCCCCGGGCGCCCCGCTCGCCGTCGTCGGCGCCAACGGGTCGGGCAAGTCGACGCTGCTCCGCGTCTTCGCCGGCCTCACGGCGCCGACGGGCGGGGCGGTCCGCCTCGACGTGGATGGGGCGGTGGTCCGGCCCGAGGACGTGCCGCGGACGGTCGGCTTCGTGGCCCCGGCGCTCCAGCTCTACGAGCCGCTCACGGCGCGCGAGAACTTGGGCTTTCTGGCCTCGGCCCGGCGCCTCGCGGACGCCGAGCGGCGGATCGAGGCCGTGCTCGACCGCGTCGGCCTGGGGCCGCGCGCCGACGACGCGGTCGGCGCCTTCTCGACCGGGATGCGCCAGCGGCTCCGGCTTGCCACGGCGCTCCTCCACGACCCGCCGGTCCTGCTCCTCGACGAGCCCGGGGCCACGCTCGACGCGGCGGGGCGGGCGCTCACCGAGTCCGTCGTCGGCGACCCGGGCCGCGTCGTCGTCGTCGCCACGAACGACCCGGCCGAGGCGGCGCTCTGCCCGCGCCGCGTGGCCCTGGGCGGGGCGGCGCGGCCCTGACCACCCCGCCCGCGTGGTGCGGGACGGGCTCGCCGGCATCTACCCCGCCCAGGAGCGCCACGGCGCGGCGCGCCTACGGGTCGACCTCCACCAGCAGGTCGTTTTTGGCGACCGCGTCGCCGGCGGCGGCGTGGACGGCGGCGACGGTGCCGGCGGCCGGGGCCGTCAGCTCGTTCTCCATCTTCATGGCTTCGAGCACGACGAGCCCCTGGCCCTCCTCGACGGCGTCGCCCGGGGCGGCCAGCACGCGGAGCACGAGGCCGGGCATCGGCGCGCGCACCTCGCGCTCGGCCGCGGCGTCGCCGGTGTCGAGCCCGAACCGCTCCAGGAGCCGGTCGGTCTCGGTCTGGACCTCGACCTCGACGGGCGTGCCGTCGACCCAGACGCGCGTCCCCTGCTCGTCGCGCTCGACGGTCGCCACGCGCGGGCGGCCGTCCACGACGACGAGGGCCGTCTCGACGCCCTGGGCGGGGTGGCGGAGCGGCGCGCGGCGGACGTCGGCGGGCGCGCCGTCGACGGTCACGGCGCCGTCGGCGCGGTCGAGGTCGAGCGACTGGTCGCCGGTGCGGAGGGTGAGGGACATGGAGGCGTGGGGCGGGGCGGGAAGGTAGAGCAGGTAGAGCAGGTAGAGCAGGTAGAGCAGGTAGAGCAGGTAGAGCAGGTA
>NZ_JAVRHT010000063.1:0-7417 GCF_031846415.1 Rubrivirga litoralis
CTTTTCCCTTTTCCCTTTTCCCTTTTCCCTTTTCCCTCACGCCTGCCGTGCCAGCGTGATGCGGAACGTGGTGCCCGCGCCCGGCGCCGTCTCGTGGACCGCCAGCGTCCCGCCGTGGTAGCTCTCGACGATGCGCCGGGCGAGGCTGAGGCCGAGCCCCCACCCGCGGCGCTTGGTCGAGAACCCCGGACGGAACACGTGGCGGGCCGTCGCCCGGTCCATGCCCTTCCCCGTGTCCGCCACATCGACCACGACCGCCCCGCCCTCGGCGCGGCCCGCGATGGCGATCCGGTGCGGGCCGGGCGCCCCGTCGAGGGCGTCGAGCGCGTTCTTGAGCAGGTTCTCGACGACCCACTCGAACAGCTCGCCGTTGAGCGGGGCGGTCAGGTCGGGCGGCACGTCGACCGTGATCGCGACGGGCGCGCTCGTGGGCACGCGGCGGCGGATGTAGTCGGCCACGCGCTCCAGGACCTCGCCCACGGCCGTCGGCGCGAGGTCGGGCGTCGACCCGATCTTCTCGAAGCGGTCGGCCACGCGGCGGAGCCGCTCGACGTCCTGCTCCAGCTCATCGGCGACCGTCTCGGGCGCCACGCTGTCGCCCAGGCGGAGCAGCTCGATCCACCCGATCATCGACGAGAGCGGCGTCCCCAGCTGGTGGGCCGCCTCGCGCGCCATGCCCACCCACAGGCTCGACTGCTCGCTCCGGCGGACGTACGAGAACCCGAGGTAGCCGACGAGGATGAACAGGGCGACGACGGCGAGCTGAACGACCGGGAACAGACGGATGAGCCGGGCCAGCGGGCTCTCGCCGTAGTGGACGAGCTGCACGAAGCCGGGCGACACCTCGACCGGGATCGGGTCGTGGAGCGCGTCCATCTCGCGGGCCAGCGCCACGTGGTCGGCGTCGTCGGCCACGTTCCGCCACAGGACGGCCGCCGTCACGGCCTCGTCGGTGACGATAGCGGGGACGCTGAACCGCTGGGGCTCGACGATCTGGGAGAACACGAAGTCCAGCCCGTCCGACGGCGGCCCGTCGCGGAGCGAGTCGAGCGCCGCCGCGAGCCGCGCGCGCTCCGGGGCGGGGCGGCCCGACGCCTCGACGGCGGCGGCGAGCTCGTCCCACGGCGCCGCGCCCTGGGCGCTCAGCCCGGCCCGACCCTGGAACGCGATGGCCTCGGCCCACAGTTCGACGGCCGCCGCGTCCTGAGCTTCGAGCCGCCCCGCCAGGCGCTGCGTGAACAGTAGCGACGCGACCCCGATCACGACCGCCGCCGCGATCAGGCCGAGCTTGAGCTTGGTGCTGGTCCGGTAGGCCTGCATAGGAACGCTGAACAACGAACGCTGACTGATGAAGGGGCGCCCGCTCCGCCCAGCCACAACGGAGCGGGGTGGCAAGCTCTCACTTCATCGTTCGCGGTTCAGCGTTCATCGTTCATGCCACGAGCGTCTCCTCGCGCTTCGGGCCGGTCCCGATGACGGTGATCCGCACGCCGACGCGGTCGGAGACGAACTGGAGGTAGTCGCGGGCCGCGGCGGGGAGGTCGCCCATCTCGCGGGCGTCGGAGAGGTCGCCGGAGAAGCCGGGGAGCGTCTCGTAGACCGGCCGCGCGCGCTCCAGCGTGCGGAGGTCGGTCGGGAAGCGCTCGGTTCGCTTGCCGTCGACCTCGTAGGCCGTGCAGACGCGGAGCTCGTCGAGCCCGGACATCACGTCGAGCTTGGTGACGGCCAGCTCGGTGAACCCGTTGAGCCGGCTCGTGTAGCCCAGCGCCACCAGGTCGAGCCAGCCGCAGCGGCGCGGCCGCCCGGTCGTCGCCCCGAACTCGTGGCCCTGCGCGCGCAGCCGCTCGCCGGTCTCGTCCAGGAGCTCGGTCGGGAAGGGGCCGTTCCCGACGCGCGTCGAGTACGCCTTGACGATGCCGATGACGCGGTCGACGGCCGTCGGCGGCACGCCGAGCCCGGTGCAGCACCCGCCAGACGTCGGGTGGCTGGACGTGACGTAGGGGTACGTCCCGTGGTCGACGTCGAGGAGCGCGCCCTGGGCGCCCTCGGCGAGCACGCGCTGGCCGTCCGCGAGGGCGTCCTGGAGGTACGCCGCCGTGTCGGTCACGTACGGGTCGATGAGGCGGTCGAACTCGACGTACTCGTCGACGATCGCGTCCACGTCCAGCCGCTCGCTCTGGTAGATCTGCGACAGGATCTCGTTTTTCTCCTCGATGGCCGCCGTCAGCTTTTTCCGCAGCCCGTCGCGGTCCAGGAGGTCGACCACGCGGATCCCATTCCGCGCGAACTTGTCGACGTAGGCCGGGCCGATGCCGCGCCCCGTCGTCCCGATGGCCTCGGCGTCGCGCCACCGCTCCTTGGCCTGGTCGAGCGCCTTGTGGTACGGCATGATGAGGTGGGCGTTGTGGCTGATCTTCAGCCGGCCCTCGACGGGGTAGCCCAGCGCCTCGATCTGCTCGATCTCGTCGACGAGCGCGGCCGGGTCGATGACCACGCCGTTCCCGATCACGCACGTCACGCCGTCGTGGAAGATGCCGGACGGGATGAGGTGGAGCACGAACGTCTCGTCGCCCCACTTGATCGTGTGGCCGGCGTTCGCCCCGCCCTGGTAGCGGGCGACGATGTCCATCTGCGGAGCGAGCAGGTCGACGACCTTCCCTTTTCCTTCGTCGCCCCACTGGGCGCCAATGACGATCGAGACGGGCATACGGGGGAGGGATGAGGGGATGGGGAGGGATAGAGGGATGAGCGTCGCGGCCCCCACCCCGCCCGACTCTCAGGCGGCGGGCGGGGTGAGAATGGGGGTAGGGCGGCGGAGCGGAGCGGCTCTGCACATCCCCCTATGCCCTATCCCTCCATCCCTTCAAAGCTTGCCACGGCCTCGTCGGCGGAGCCGAACGACTGGAACGTGTCCGCGAGCTGCGTGACCTCGAGGAGCGTGCGGACGCGGTCGCCGACGTTCGCGAGTCGGAGGTCGCCGCCCGCGTTCCGGGCCGTCGTCAGCGCACCGATCAGCATGCCCAGCCCGGACGAGTTCATGTGCCGCACCCCGTCCAGGTCGACGACCGCCCACAGCGGGCCGTCGCCGCGGGCCTCGTGGAGCGCGTCGTGGAGCGCCGCCCCGCCCGGCCCGCCGAGGGCGTCGCCGGTGAGCGTGAGGACGGTGACGCCGGAGCGCGTGGCGCGGTCGATCTGCATGGGTCCGGGGAGAGGCGGGCGGGGCGGACGGAAGCTAGGGCCGCCACCCCGCCCGCGTGACTCCGCCGGGCGGGGCGGTCCAACAGAGCCCGCCCCGCCCACGGCGGGCGGGGCGGGGCGGTTAGGCCGCCGCCGCGCGGCGCGTGCCGCGCACGGCCGGCGCGTACTTGCCGCGGAGCCACACGACGAGCGGGCTCGCCACGAAGATCGACGAGTACGTCCCGACGGCGATCCCGACGAGCAGCGCCAGCGAGAACCCCTTGAGCACCTCGCCGCCGATGAGGAACAGGATGAACACCGTCAGCAGCGTCGTCCCCGACGTGAGCACGGTCCGCGAGAGCGTCGTGTTGATGGCCCGGTTGGCGACGACGTCGAACCGCTCGGTCTTGAACAGCGCCGTGTACTCGCGGATGCGGTCGAACACGACGACCGTGTCGTTGATCGAGTAGCCGACGATCGTCAGCAGCGCCGCGATGAGGACCTGGTCGATCTGGAGCGAGAACGGGGTCACGTTGTGGAGCAGCGCGAACAGCCCGAGCACGATGAGCACGTCGTGGGCCAGCGTGAGCACGGCGGCGACCGCGAACCGCCAGTCGAACCGGACGAAGATGTACAGGAGGATGACGAAGAGGGCGCCGAGCACGAGGAAGATCGCCTTCTCCTTGAGGTCGGACGCGATGCGCGGCCCGACCGAGCTCGTCCCGATGATGTCCGGGGCCGAGCCCGGGAAGGACTCGGCGAGCGTCGTCGTCAGCGCCGCCTCCAGCGCGTCGGGGTCGCCGCCGAGCCCGGTGCGGACGAGGAGCGTCCGGGGGTCGCCGAACTCTTTGGCCTCGACGCCGTCGCCGAGCACGCCGTCGAGCGCCTGGCGGGCCGCGACTGGGGCGATCGGCTCGGCCGACTCGACCACGAACTCGGTCCCGCCCGTGAAGTCGATGCCGGCCTCCAGGCCCGGGTAGAACAGGGAGACGATGGCGATCACCAGGAGAATCCCGGAGGTGATGTAGCTCGCGCGGAAGTCGCTGAGGAAGTCGTGCGAGGGGTTTTCGAAGATGCGCATGGCAGGGTTCGGTACGGGGTACTAGGTACGGGGTACGGGCGCGGGACGAGGGCCTCCCTCGTGCCCCGCGCCCTGTACCGAGTCAGCCGAAGGCCACGCGGGTCCCGCGCGACTGGACGAGGTAGTCGAGGACGAGACGCGTCACGACGAGGGCCGTGAACAGCGACGTCAGGATGCCGGCCATGAGCGTGACCGCGAACCCCTGGATCGGGCCGACCCCGAACGAGAACAGGATGACGCCGATGAGGAACGTCGTGATGTTGGCGTCGGCGATCGCCGAGAGCGCCTTGGCGAACCCGCCGTCGACGGCCGCCCGCATCGTCTTGCCCGAGTCGAGCTCCTCGCGGATGCGCTCGAAGATGAGCACGTTCGCGTCGACGGCCATGCCGATCGTGAGCACGATGCCGGCCATGCCCGGGAGCGTGAGCGTGGCGCTGAAGGACGCCAGCACGCCGAAGATGAACAGGAGATTCAGGACGAGCGCGATGTTGGCGATGAGGCCGGCGCCGCGGTAGTAGAACGCCATGAACACGCCGACGACCAGGAAGCCCACGATGAGCGCCCGCGTGCCGGCCCGGATGGAGGCGGCGCCCAGGCTCGGCCCGACCGTCCGCTCCTCGACGATGCGCACCGGGGCGGGGAGGGCGCCCGACTTCAGGACGGTCACGATGTCCTCGACGTCCTGGCGCGAAAACTGGCCCGTGATCTGCGTCCGCCCGTTGGGGATCCGGCTCTGGATCACGGGGTCGGAGTAGACGCGGTTGTCGAGGACGAGGGCCACGGGGCGGCCGATGTTGGCGCCCGTGATCTGGCTCCACCGCTGACCGCCGACGCCGTTCATCGTGATCGACACCTGGGGCGCGTTCGTGTACGGGTCGAAGTCCGGCCCGGCGTCGGTGATCACGTCGCCCGTGAGCTCGACGCGCTCGTTGATCCCGATGAGGTTGTACACGTCCTCGCCCTCGGGCGTGACGCCCTCAGGGTTGGCCGTGTAGAGGAGCCGGACGCCGGCGGGCAGGAGCGCCTGAGCGCCCGGCGCCTCGAGCAGGCGGCGGACCGTCGCCGTGTCGCGGGCGACGACCTGCCCGAAGATGGGCGAGCCCTCGGGGACCTGGATCAGCCGGAGCGCGTCGGCGAGCGAGTTGCCGCTCGCTGAGGGCGCCTCCCCGCCCGTGACCTGGGCGAGGTCGACGGCGCCGGCCGAGTCGCCGGCGGCCGCCACGCGCTCGCCGGCCGCCGTCGTGTCGATGGCGGTGCCGGTCGTGTCGGCGTCGGTCGTCGCGGCGGTCTCCGCCCCGCCCTCGCCGTAGTACTGGAGCACGCGGAGGGCCGCCTGCTGGAGCTCCTGCGTGGGCGGCGTAAGGTGGAACGTGAGCTTGGCCGTCCCCCGGAGCAGGTCGCGCACGCGCTGGGGGTCGTCGACGCCCGGGAGCTCGACGACGATCCGGCTCCCGTCCTGACGCTGGATGAGCGGCTCGGTCACGCCAAAGCGGTCGATCCGCTGGCGGATGATCTCCTCGGCCCGTCCGAGCGCCTCGTCAACCTCGGAGCGGAGGTAGGTGACGACGTCGGCGTTCGAGGACCGGGCCGTGATGCCGGCGTCGGTGTTGCGGAAGTAGCGGGCCAGCCGCGTGTTCGGGCGGACCTCCTCGACGGCGTCCGCGAACAGCGTCACAAAGTCGCTGCCGCCGTCCTGCGCGCGCTCGTTCGCGATCTCGATCGCCCGCTCGAACGTGTCATCGGCCCGGTTGCCGGCCAGCTCCTGGAGGAGCGCGCCGGTCCCGATCTCCAAGGCGACGTGCATGCCGCCCTGGAGGTCGAGGCCCAGGTTGAGCGACGACTCGCGGGTCTCGAGGAGGTCCTCATAGTTTTCCTTTTCGTAGACCTCGCGTTCGTCGGAGCTCATGGCCGCGAGCTCGCGGTCGTTGAGCGCGTTCTGGATCGTCGGGAACAGTTGCCAGAGCGAGATGAGCACGAGCGCCACGACGGCGAACAGCTTGAATCCGTAGCCTTGCATAAGGGGGAGGCGCACGGCGGCGCCGGTTGAGTCGGGAGGGAGCGGCCGCCCCCCATCGGGACGGCCCATCGGCGTTGAGACGGTCGGGAGCCCCGCGAGCGGGGCCGCGCCGCTACGGGCCGCGTGCCTGGACCGCGTGCGCCGCCCCGCCCGCGGCGGACCGCGCGGCGGGCGGGGTGGACCGGACCGCCCCGCCCACCACGGGCGGCGGCGGGGCGTCGCCCAGGACGCCGGGCGAGGCGGAGGCGAGCGGGGTCGTCGCCCCGCCCGGGACGAACACGACGTCGCGGGGGACCGGCGCGTCGTCGCCCACGCCCTGGCCCGCGAGGAGCTGCCGGACGGCCTCGGGCGAGACGGCGTCGCCGGCGGCCTCGGCGTACGCCTCGGCGAACGCGTCGACGGCCTTTCCAAAGTCGGCGTCCCGCGAGGCCGCGACGGCCGAGCGGAACGCGTCGGCGTCGCCGAGCAGCGACCGCAGCGCCTGCGGCCGCGCCGCCTGGGCCGTCGCCGCTGGCGCCCACGCCGCGCCCGTCCCCACTAGGAGGAGGGCGGCGACCGTGCGGAGCACGAGCGGGTGGCGGAGGAGGCGCATCGGCCGGGGACCTGGAGACGGCTGAACGCGCAGAAGGTAGCCCCCGGTGCCGGACCTCTCGGGGATCGCCCGACCCCTCTCCGGGTCTTCACGGCAACCCGCCGCCCCGCCCCGCTCGCGGGCTCCGGGCGGGGTGGTCAGGACGCGCCGCGCGCCTACTCCGACACCTCGACGCCCTTCCAGAACGCGACGTGGTCGCGGATCTCGGCCGCCGCCTCCTTCGGCTCGGGGTACGTCCACGCCGCGTTCGCGTTCGTCTGCCCGTCCACGACGACGTCGTAGTAGCTGGCCTTGCCCTTCCACGGGCACGTCGTGTGGTGGTCGCTCGGCGCGACGTGCTCGCGGTTGAGCGCGTCGGCCGGGAAGTAGTGGTTGCCCTCGACGACGACGGTCTCGTCGCTCTCGGCGATCGTGGCTCCGTTCCAGGTGGCTTTCATGGCGGGGACTGGGGACTGGGGACTGGGGACTGGGGACTGGGGACTGGAAGATGACCGCCCCGCTCGTGGCGTGGGCGGGGCGGAGTCGTGAGGAACTTTTCGGCCGCCGCTCC
>NZ_JAVRHT010000064.1:0-6982 GCF_031846415.1 Rubrivirga litoralis
AGCGCCGGCCGCGGCGGGTTGGGGCATCGCCGGAGGCCGCTTCCGCCCCGGCCCGCCGTTACCTTCCCTGCCTTCCTCTGATTGGGCACGTTTCTCTCCGCATGGACTACATCCAGGTCGACATCATCGGGCTCTCGACGAGCCCCTCCTCGGGCGGCGCGTACGCCCTCGTCTTGGGCGAGGTCGGCGGCAACCGCCGGCTCCCGATCATCATCGGCGCGTCCGAGGCCCAGGCCATCGCCCTCGAACTCGAAAAGATCCAGCCGCCCCGCCCGATGACGCACGACCTGCTGCGCGGGCTGTTCGACGCGCTCGGCGCTGAGGTCACGGACGTCGTCATCGACGACCTCCGCGAGGGCACCTTCTTCGCCAAGATCCGCTACGTCTACGACGACGACGAGGCCACGCTCGACGCGCGCCCGTCCGACGCCGTGGCGCTCGCCGTCCGCACCGACGCCGCCATCTTTGTCGCGGCCTCCGTGCTCGACGAGGCCGGCATCCCGGCCGACGACGGCGACGACGATGACGAGCGCGAGGCGGTCGCCGAGCGCGAGTCGCCGGACCCGGCCCGGAAGACGATGTCGAAGCTCGACCGCATGGAGAGCCAGCTCGAAAAGGCCATCGCCGACGAGGACTACGAGACGGCCGCCACGCTCCGCGACGAGATCGCCCGGATGAAAGGGGACAACTAGAGCGCCTCGCGGGCGGGTGCCGGGTACGAGGTACCGGGTACGGCCTGATGGAAGGCGTCGAGGCTCCCGCACCCCACACCGCCACCCATGCGCCTCTCCAACCTGCCCCCGCCGTCCCTCCTCGGCGCTGCCCTCCTCCTCGCGTTCGCCGCGCCGGCCGCCGCGCAGGACGCGGCCACGCCTGGCGCGGGCGGGGCGGAGGCCGTCGTCGGCGAGTACGTCCGCGCGTTCACCGGCGGGGACTACGTGGCCGCCGCCCGGCTCCTCGACCCCGACGAGCTCGAGGAGTTCATGGGCCTCATGGGCGCGCTCTCCGAGCTCGACGAGACCGGCGCGTTCGACGTCGACCCGGACGCCACCCCGCCCGAGGCGTTCGCCGAGTTCCTGAGCGCGCTCACGGGCGCCGAGCCGCTCGTGGGCGAGGCGATCGAGAGCGCGCGCGGCCGCGTCGTCGGCAGCGTCGCCGAGGGTGACAGCCTCCGCCACGTCGTCGTTCGCACGCAGGCGGAGGTGATGGGGACGGACATCGACGGGGTCGAGCTCACGACGGCCCAGTGGACGGGCGACCGCTGGGTGGTCACGTTCGACGCCAAGATGCAGCAGTTCAAGGCGGGCTTAGAGGCCGCGCTCGCCGCTCAGGGCGGGGCGGAGGACGACGGGTGACGGACCGCCCCGCCCCCGCCGCACTCGGCCCGGACGTGCGGGCGCTGCCGCCCGCGGCCGTCGGCGCCTCGGCGCTGTTCCAGGCGTACGCGGCCGGAGACGAGGCGGCCCTGAGATTTTACCGCTGGAACCCGTGGAGCCGGGCCGACCGCGCCGAGGCCGCCCAGATCGCGGCGCAGCGCGCCCGCCACCGCCACGCCGTCGCCGACGTGCTGGCCGAGCAGAACGCGGCATGGGGCGCCGCGCCCGAAGTCCTGGCCCTCGTCCGCCGGCTCCGCGATCCCGAGTCGGTCGCCGTCGTGACGGGCCAGCAGCTCGGGCTGTTTGCCGGCCCGCTCTACACGGTCTATAAGGCGCGCACGGCCGTCCGCTTGGCCGAGCGGCTGGAGCGCGAGACCGGCCGCCCCGCCGTCCCCGTGTTCTGGCTGGCCGACGAGGACCACGACTTCGCCGAGATCCACCGGGCCGCCTTCGCCGACGGCCCCGACGTCCGCACGGTGACGTACGAAGACGGCCGCCTCGCCGGGCTGCGGTCCGCCCACGACAACGCCGTCCCCGTCGGGCGGATCGTGCTCACCGAACCCGCCGTCGCGGACGCCCTGCGGGGGCTGGAGGCCGCCCTCCCCGCCGGTCCGCACCGTGCCGAGGCGCTCGCCCTCGCCCGCGCCGCCTACGTCCCCGGCCGGACGATGCGCGACGCGTTCGCGCGCTTGCTCCGCGCGCTCGTCCCCGACGTGGTCCTGATGTCGGTCGACGACGCGCGGCTGAAGGCGCTGGCCGCCCCGCTCGTACGGCGCGAGCTGTCCGAGTGGCCCGAGACGCTGGCGGCTCTGGAGGCGCGCAGCGCCGACCTCGTGGCGGCCGGGTTCCACGCCCAGGTGGCGCCGTCGCCGGTCAACCTGTTCTGGCTGGAGGACGCCGCCCCGCCCCGCCCGCCCGGTTCGGAGGACGACGGCGCTCCTGGGGCGACCGAGGAGGGGGCGGGGCGGCGGCTCGCGCTCGACCCGGCCGAGACGGGAGGGACCGCCTTCGAGGTGCGCGGGGCGGGGCGGACGCTCGCGCTGGACGTCCTGCTCGACGCCGAGCCGTGGCGGTTCAGCCCGAACGTGGTCCTGCGGCCGCTCGTGCAGGACGTGCTGCTGCCCACGGCCGCCTACGTCGCCGGGCCGGGCGAGGCGGCGTATTTCGCCCAGCTCGGCCCGGTCTACGAGCGGTTCGGCGTGCCGATGCCCGTCGTCGAGCCGCGCCTCAGCCTGACGGTCGTCGAGCCCAGCGTCGCCAAAGTGCTCGACCGCTACGGGCTGGACGTGGCCGACCTTTCGGGTGACCTCGCCGCGCTCTGGCGCCGCCTCGCGCTGGAGGCGTCCGACGCCGACCTCGACGGCGTCTTCGCTGACGCCCGCGCCCGTCTCTCGGGCGTACTGACCGACTTGGAGGCCGTCGCCTTAAACGTGGGCGGCGAGCTGAGCGGGGCGGCCGGCGCCGCGCGAGCGGCGGTCGACCACGCGGTCGACCGTCTGGAGACGAAGACGGTCCGCGTCGAAAAGCGGGCACACGCCGACGTCCGCGCGCGGCTGGAGCGGGCGCAGGCGGCGCTGTGGCCGGGCGGGGCGCTCCAGGAGCGGGCGCTCGGTCCGCTCGGCGTCGTCGCCCGGCACGGTGTTGGCGCGCTCGCGGACCTCGTCGGCGCCGTGCCGCTCGACGCCTCCGCCCACTACGTCGTCCGCCCATGACCTTGTTTTCCCCGCTCGTCGAGCGCGCCGTCGAGATCGCCGCCGAGTGGCACGACCAGACGTACCGCAAGGGCCGGTGGAGCGACCCGTGCGTCGAGGCCCCGAACGGCGCGCCGTCGCGCGTGCCCGCCATGGCCCACGTCACGACCGTCGCGCTCACGGTCCAGCGGGCGGGGTGGGGCGACGAGGCCGTCGCCGCGGCCTTCCTCCACGACGCGCTCGAAGACGCCGACCGCTACGGCCACACGATGACGCCGGCCGCGCTCGACGCGCTCGTGGGCGGGGCGGTCGTCCGCATCGTCGAGGCCGTGACCGAGCCCAAGCGCGACGCCGCGGGCGACTGGCTCCCGTGGCGCGTGCGGAAGGAGGCGTACCTCGACGCGCTCCGCGCCGGCCCGGTCGAGGGCGCGGCCGTGTCGCTGGCCGACAAGCTCCACAACGCGTTCTCGATGGCGTCCAGCCTGGAGGCCGGCGTCGACATCTTCGCCGACGGGCCGGGGCGCCGCGCGCTCTCGGCGGGGCCGGAGGCGCAGGCGTGGTTTTTCCACGCGGCCCTCGACGCCACGCGCCGCTTCGACGACCCGCGGCTCGGCCCGATGCGCGAGCGGCTGGGCCAGGAGGTGGCGCGGTTCGAGGCGGCGGCCGGCGTCGCCGCCTAAGCCACCTCGCCCGCCCCGCCCTTGGACACTCGCTGGACTAGGGCGGGGTGGGGAACGGGCTGTGGTCTACAAGAAGGACCCGCCACCCCGCCCGCCGTAGGTTCGGGCGCATGCCGCCTTCTACTCGCTCCCGCCCGCCCGCTGCTCCGCCCACGTGGGGCGGGGTGGGGCGGACCGCCGTCGCGCTCGGCCTCGCCGCGCTGGTAGTGCTCGCCGGGTGCGGTAGTGAGCCGGCCGCTCCGCGCAGCGCCGCCGCGCCCTCCGCCGAGGTGGAGGAGGCACCCGCCGACCGCCCCGCCCCCGAAGTCCGGCCCGGCGTGCCGCTCGACCGCATCCTCGCCCTCCACGACGACCCCGCCGCGTTCCTCGCCGGCCTCCGCCCGCCTCGGCAGACGCACGTCGAGCTCGTCGCGAACGAGTACACGGAAGGCCAGGTCGACACCGTCCGCACGCGCGTGTACGACGGGATGGAGGTCGTGGCCTACGAGGTCACGGACGGGCCGACGTTCGTCCAGAGCGTGACGATCATGGGCACCGGCTACGGGACATCGGGCGGGGTGGCGGTCGGCGAAGCGCGCGAGGCGCTCGAAGACGTCCTCGGGCGCCCGGTCGACGAGCGGAGCGGGGCGGTCCTCTACGAGATCGACAGCGGACCGGCGCCGACCGCCGTGGAGGTCCGCTACGAGACGGACGAGGACGGCGTGGCGCGCGCCGCCGAAGTCACCTGGCGCCCGTACCTCGACTGAGCGGGCGAGAAAGAGCGGGCAGGGCGGGGCGCGGCCTTTCGCCGCCCCGCCCCTTACGCGAGTCGCCGGGCGACGTCGTCCAGGAGGCGCCGGACGCGGAGGCGGTTGACGCCCAGGTCGCTCTCGCCCACGCGCGACGCGCTGCGGACGTGGAGGACGGACTGCCCGGCCGAGCCGGGTTCGATGGCCGCAGCGACGTCGTCGCGGAACGGGCCGGCGCGGAAGACGGCGCGGAGCCCGGTCTCGGTCGGCGTCACGCGGATGGCGGAGCCCGAGAAGATCGACCGCTGCTCGCGGACGGCGGCGTCGAGCGCGGTCTTGAGCGCTTCGGGGCCGACGTCGTAGGCTCGCCGGGCGCGGTAGCAGTTGGGCGTGTCCGTGCAGGTCGGGAGCGGGCCGACAAAGCCAGGCTCGTCGGGGCGCGACCCGAGCACCCGGCCCGCGACGAGGGCCGCGGCCATCACGCCGAGCGTGCCCAGACCCAGGAGGAGAGGCCGCTTCACCGCCCCGCCCCCAACGCGACCGTTGCCGGGCCGCCGGCCGCCGGTGTGCCGGCCGTCGGGTCGGCCTGGAACTCGCCGCCCTCGTTGTACTTCGACGGGCACTTGACGAGGATGTGCTCGGCCTCGAAGTCGCCGGCCGCCGTCATCTGGCCCTCGACGACAACCTGCTCGGCGTCCTCGAACGAGGCCGGCTTCGGGTTGGCGTAGACCACGCGCCGGGCCGTTCCGTCCTCGTCGGCCATGACGAACGTGAACACGTTCCGGTCCGGGTCGTAACGCGAGGGCTCGGCCTCCAGCCACTCGCCGACGACGTGGGCGCGGCGCCC
Organism: Rubrivirga litoralis; assembly: GCF_031846415.1. NCBI lineage: Bacteria > Pseudomonadati > Rhodothermota > Rhodothermia > Rhodothermales > Rubricoccaceae > Rubrivirga > Rubrivirga litoralis. The sequence goes on from NZ_JAVRHT010000064.1 coordinate 5,323, forward strand.
GCTCTCGGTCGCCTCGGTAAACGTCTCGTAGCCCGAGAGCTGGCTTCCAAAGCTGGTCACGACGAAAAAGCCGAAAACGGCGACGAACGCGAGGCCGGCGAGGGTCTTGAGGCGCATGGCGGGGGCGGGGCGGTCGGGGAACGGGAACGTACGGCCGCTAGCGGTCGACGGAGGGCTCGGCGGGGCGGGGCGGGGCGTCGTCGAGCCGGTCGAGCTCGCGCTCGACGCGGCCCAGCCGGCGGTCGGTGCGGACGAGCAGGAACAGGAGCCCGAGCCACACCACGAGGACAACGGCGAGCACGACGTAGAGCTTGTCCTGGGACAGCATGACCTGCTCGAGTGCGTCCGGCTGCTGCCCCACCTGGGCGGCAGCGGCGTCGAGGACGGCGACGGTCGTGTCGGCCACTTGCATCACGAGACGACGGCGAGGGCCGGCGCGGCGTCCGCCCCGCCCCGCTCGACGCGGAGCTCGGCGACGCGCGCGCGGACGCGCTGCGTGTAGATCCACCACGCGAGCATCAGGAAGCCGGCGGCGGCGGCGTAGAACACCCACCGCATCTGCGGGGCGATGTCCATCTGGCTAAAGGCCGGGTTGCCCTCGGCGCCCGGGTGGAGGCTCGCGAGGCGGCGCGGCAGGACGTAGGTCAGGAACGGCATGGTCGCTGTCGCGAACAGCGCGTAGACGGCCGAGAGCCGCGCCCGCGTGCGGGGACGGTCGATCTGGCCGCGGAGCACGAAGTAGGCCCCCGAGATCAGCAGCTGCACGGCCACCATCGTCTGGCGGGGGTCGCCGTTCCACCAGATGTTGGTGCCCACGTACCACGTGAACCGCGCCCACAGGATGCCGGTCACGAGCGCGATCACGCCGGCCGCCGTCGACACCCGCCACGCGGCTTCGGAGCGCACGTCGTGGACCTCGCGGCCGGTGGCCAGGTAGCGCCCCGCGTGCCATGCCCCGGCGACCGCGCCGGCGTAGAGCACGAACCACATGGGCACGTGGAAGTACAGGTTCCGCGCCGTCTGCTCCAGGATCGGCAGGTTCGTCACCGGCGCCGCGATCCCGAGCACGAGCACGACCGTGACCCAAACCGCGGCGACGACGCCGAACAGGCGGTACACGAGGCCGTAGCGGGGCAGGGCGAGGTCGCGGTCCATCGGGCGGGGCGGGGCGCGGGGAACGCCCGGAAGAACGGCCGGGATGCCCGAGGAATGGAGAATGGGGAATGGAGAATGGGGGATGGGGTATGAGGAATGGGGGATGGGGGATGGGGGATGGACGCTCGCGGGCGGGGCGGCGCCGGGTTTGTTCCACCCCGCCCGCGAGCGGTCCTGTAGGGGCGAGCGGCGGTCGCCCTCGGGGGCGGGGCGGTCGTACAGCCACCCCGCCCATCAACGAGCACCCGTGGGGACACGGCGTGCCGTGTCCGGGGCGATTGGAGCGGTCAGAGCCTCCCGCCGAAGTCCATTCAAGGCGGCGGCAGTCCCCCTCCTGGCCACCGCGCAGCGTCGGCGCAGCCAAGAGGGGATAGGGGTGGTTGTGACGCAAGCGGAGCGTTTGGCCCGTCGCCGCCCCGCCCGGACGCCGTTGCCCGACGCCGTTGCATGCAACGGCGCTACAGCGCCCACCCCGCCCATGACGCGCGAGGGCGGGGTGGCGCAC
>NZ_JAVRHT010000065.1:0-6669 GCF_031846415.1 Rubrivirga litoralis
TAGGCCGACACGGAGCGGCCGGCGCGCGTGCTCTGGGCGGGGCGGTGCCGTATGCTGTCGCCGTTCCTAACCGCTGTGCCCTCTGACGTGCCCCCCACTCCCATGACTACCGTCACCACCGCCCAGGCCACGGCCGTTCTCGACGCGGCCCAGGAGAAGGCCGAGGCTATGGGCATCAAGCAGAACATCGCGGTCGTCGACGCCGGGGCTAACCTACTTGCCTTCCGCCGCATGGATGGCGCGTGGCTCGGATCCGTCGACATCGCGATCACCAAGGCTAAGACCGCCCGCTATTTCGACATGCCAACGGGTGAACTGGGGGAGATGTCGCAGCCCGGCGGCTCGCTCTACTCGATCGAGCACTCGAACGGTGGGCTCGTCTCGTTCCCCGGCGGAATCCCCCTGGAGGACGGCGACGGACAGATCATCGGCGCCGTCGGCGTCTCCGGGAGCACGGTCGGCAACGACCACGCCGTCGCGCAGGCCGGTGCGGAGGCTCTCTCCTAATCGTAGGCGGTGGCGCCACGCAGAGGTCGGGTATGACAGCGGATGTTGTTGCGAGATCTCATCGTTTGGCGTGGTCTAGACTGTGTAGCTACCGTTCATTCAGGCTCGTCCCGATCACAGGAGTGTAGAGCAGCCGCCGAGGCGGGGTAAGCTTGGAAGCCGCCCCTACCGTAGTCCCCCGAGCAGCACCCCTGTAGTGGCAGTCCCTCTTACTCTCTGCGATCTCACCCAGTCGTACGCCGCCACCGGCGGGGGCATCCGCACCTACGTCCACGCCAAGCGCGCGTGGCTCGACGCCAACACCGATGTCGGCCACGTCCTCATCGTGCCTGGACCCGAGGACGCCGTCGAGCATGAGGGCCGTCATGTAACCCATTTCGTCCAGTCGCCGCCGGTACCTGGATCGTCGGCGTACCGGCTCCTCCTCCGCAACGGCCGTGTCCGCGAGCTCCTAGGGGCCGAGCGCCCTGACGCCGTCGAGTGCCTGTGCGCGTATAACCTCCCGTGGGCCGCCCTCCGCCATCAGCGCGAGGTGGACCCGTCCTGCGCCGTCGTCGGGGGCTATCGGACCGATTTCCCCTCGGCCTACGTCGAGCCGCTCGTCGGCGGTGTCCTTGGAGAGTGGGCGGGGCGGCACGCGGCGGCGCTCGGGTACCGCTACGTGGCCAGACTCTACGCCCGGTTCGACGCCGTCTACACGCTCTCGCCGACGCCCCGGGAGAAGCTGGCGGAGCTCGGGGTCGACAGCGAGCTCCTCCCGCTCGGGGTCGACCTTGAGCGGTTCCACCCGCGCTGGCGTGACCCCCAGTTGAGGGCCGCGCTCGGTGTCGGAGCCGGCTCCCCGCTCCTCGTTTACGCCGGCCGGCTCGACGCCGAGAAACGCCCGCTCGAGGTGCTGGATGCCTTCCGCCAGCTCCCCCCTGCGCTCGGTGCCCACCTCGCCCTGGCCGGGGACGGCCCGCAACGGGCGGAGATCGAGGCCGCCACCGCCCGGGATCCCCGCGTCCATGTGCTCGGATTTGTCGCCGACCGCGACCGCTATGCCCGGATCCTCGCCTCGGCCGACGTCTACGTCTCGGCCATGCCGCACGAGACGTTCGGGATCTCGGTCGTCGAGGCCCAAGCGTCGGGGCTCCCCGTCGTCGGGGTCCGCTCGGGGGCCATGCCCGACCGCGTCCCGCCGGGGCTGGGCCACCTCTCCCCCGCCGGGGACCCGGCCGCGCTCGCGGCGGGCGTCGAGGCCGTGCTCGCCGATGGATCCGGAATCCGCCGCCGCGCCCGGGCCTACGTCGCGGCTCGCTTCTCGTGGGACGAGACGTTCCAGCGGCTCCTGGCCCTCTACGACAGGGTCCTGACCGACCGACGGGTGGGCGCGCCGGCCGACGCGCCCCAGGCGAGCCGGTGAGGGGCACGTCCCCCGCGGACCGTTTCGGGACGATCGCCCGCGCCGCCGCCGTCCTCGTCCCGCTGGGCGTGGTTGGCAACGTCGCGCTCACGCTGCTGACGACCGAACGGGCGGTGCTCGACGCCGTAGCCGGGCTCCCGCTCGCCCCGCTCGCGCTTGCGGGTGCCCTCGCCGTCGTTCCGTGGACGGCCAACGCGCTCCGGCTCCAGCTCTGGACCTCGTTCGTTGGCTACCCGCTCCGGTTCCGGACCGCGCTCCGGGTCGTTCTCGGGGGGCTCCTCGGGTCCGCCGTCACGCCGACCGGGTCGGGCGGGGCGACGCTGAAGTGGGCGCTCCTGGCTCGGCACGGTGTGCCGGCCGGCCGAGTCGGGTCGCTCCTCGTCGTCGAGACCGTCGAGAACGCGGCGTTCATGGCCGTCGCCGTCCCGGCCGCCGTCGTTGTGACGGCGGCGGCCGATGTGCCCGTCTTGCGGGACACGCTCAGCCGCGCGGGCGCGGGCCTCGCCCCGCTCCTCGCCGTCGCCGTCGCCGCCTTGGTGGCCCTTGGGCTCGCCGCGTGGGGCGCGGCGCGCGGGGCGCTCGGGCGCACCCCGCGCCGCCTCGCTGCCCGGTGGCGGGGCCGACTCCGGCGGCCGTTCGTAGACGCCCAACTCGTGGCCCGTCTCGTGGCCCGTCGGGGGAAAGGGCGCCTCGCCCTCGGGGTTGCCCTCGCGGCTGCTCAGTGGACGGCCAAATACTCGGTCGCGGCGGCCGTGCTCGCCTTTCTCGGCGTCCCGGTCGACCCTGTTCTCTCGTGGCTCCTCCAGTGGACCGCGTTCACGGCCATGAACGCGGTCCCCACGCCGGGTGCGGCCGGGGGCGCGGAGGCTGTCTTTGCCGCTCTCTACAGCCCGTTCGTACCGATCTCGGTGCTCGGGCTCGCGACGGCGGCGTGGCGGCTGACCCTGTTCTACGCCCCGCTCGTGGTCGCCGCGGTTGCGTTTCTCGGCCTGAGCCGCGGCGCCCGCCCCCGAGGCCCAGGCGCCCTCTCCACCACAGCGGGGCGGTTGGACGTCCCGAGCCCGAATCCCGCGGTCGGACCCACACCCCCAGCGGCCAGACCGGATGGCCCCCGCCCGATTGAGTAGACCTCCGGCGGTCCACCGAGAGCCGCTGAAGGAACTCGGCGGACCAAGAATCCAACGACCGGCGGAGCTGTTGGTCGGCTACGAGCTGGGGGCCACGGAGGCTCCTCTCGGTCGGCGGCGCGTAGCTTTGCTGGTCCCCCCGCTTCCACCTCCGATGCCTGAGCCAACTGAGACCCCACCTGAGAGGCCCGAGCATGTTGACCCGGCTCCGCGGTGGCCGGAGCACCCCCGGTTGCGGATGGCCCTGGACTTCTTGGTGCTGCGCCACCTCAGGGTGGCCCGCGCCCGGGTCATGCGTCGGATCCACAACGTGAGCGCGCGTGACCGCAGCCCGGTCCGCACCACTTACGGCGTACGGATGGTGCCGGAGTGGTCCGACAAGACGTTCGCCTACTGTTACTACGGGACCTACGGCCCCTACCTCGCTGACCTGATCGAGGCAATCGACCGGCCCTTCGTTTTTCTCGATGTCGGGGCGAACCAGGGTTTGTTCTCGCTCCTCGCCGCGCGCAACCCACATTGCCGCCGGGCGGTCGCGTTGGAGCCTGTCGCAGCCACCTACCAGGCGCTGTGCGCCAACATCGCGGCCAACCGCCTGGAAGACCGAGTGGTGGCAGTTCAGTGCGCGCTCTCCGACCGGACCGGGTCGGGCACCATGACCGTGTCCGCGTCGCACAGTGGGGTCGCGACGCTTGGGGGTCACCTCGCGGACGCGTCCGGGGAACGGTCCGAGCCCGTCCGGCTCACTCGCCTGGACGACCTTGACCCTTCTCTCTTCTCCGGCCTTCCCATCTTCGCGAAGGTGGACGTGGAGGGCCACGAGACCGTCGCCCTGCACGAGCTAACGGGCTCGGCTCAGGCCGACCGGCTCATGGCCGTCTTCTTCGAGCTAGACGAGCGATGGACCGATGCAGAGGCCGTCTTAGACCGGCTGCGAGGGGCCGGACTCGATGAGTTTCACACGTACGGGCGCGGGAGGCACTACGACGTCTTGGCCTCGCGTAGGACGCCGGCCGCGACCGCCGGCCGCAGCGCGTAGAGCCCCCAGTCCCGAGGGTAGCGTAGCGAGTCTCGTGGGTTCAGCCACCCCAACCGACGATCACCCCCTACGACTTCCTGGAAACGTACGACGAACGAGTCTACGGCCTCTCTGGAAGACCGGGAGACCCTCAGTTGTCTACCGGGTGGTCTGTGGAACGCCGGCAGGCCGTTCTACACGTGTTCCACAAACTCGCGTTGGGCAGTGCAGTCTTGTGCCGACAAGCACGAGGCAAAACGCCCCGAACGGACTGTCCGGGGCGTTTTCATGGAGCCAACGGTCAGATTTGAACTGACGACCTGCTCATTACGAGTGAGCTGCTCTACCCCTGAGCTACGTTGGCGTGCCGCCTCGCGACGGACCCAAAACCTACGCACCCGGCCCAAGCGCGCCAACCCGCCCCCAGCCGAAATCCCGGTGAACCGCCCCGCCCGGGGCAGAGGATAGCGGGAATGCCCGCCCCGCCCTCACGGATGTGGGCGGGGTGGTGCCCAGTCCACCCCGCCCCCGCTCGGCACCACGCGGGGCGCCAGCGTCGTGGGCGGGGTGGAGGCCGCGAGGAGGACCGAGCGGGGCGGCCGAGCGATCTTGCCGCCCCGCCCGTTGCCGCCCCGCCGCCCGCCCGATGGCCCTCCTCACGTTCGACCGCGTCCTCAAGGACTACGGCACCAAGCCGCTCCTCGACGACGTCTCGTTCGTCGTCGAGGCCGACGAGAAGGTGGGCGTGATCGGCGCCAACGGGTCGGGCAAGACGACGCTGCTGCGGCTGGCCGCCGGCGTCGAACGGCCCGACGGCGGGCGCGTGCTCCAGGCGAGCGGCGCGCGCGTCGGGTTCCTCCCGCAGCGGCCCGACTTCGACGACGGCCAGACCGTGCTCGACGCCGTGTTCGCCGGCGAGGGGCCGTCGATGCAGCTGTTGCGCGACTACGAGGCGGCCGTCCACGCCCTCGAACAACACCCGGACGACGCCGAGCGCGTGACGGAGATGACGCGCCTCGCCGCCCGCCTCGACGCCGTGGGCGGGTGGGACCTGGAGGCCCAGGCGCGGGCCGTCCTCGACCGCCTCGACATCACCGACACCGACGCCCTCGTGGGCACGCTGAGCGGCGGCCAGCGCAAACGTGTAGCCCTCGCGCGCGTGCTCGTCGAGCGGCCCGACCTCCTCATCCTGGACGAGCCGACCAACCACCTCGACGCCGAGACCGTCGGCTGGCTCGAGGGCTTCCTCTCGGCGTGGACCGGCGCGCTCCTCCTCGTCACGCACGACCGCTACTTCCTCGACCGCGTCACGAACCGGATGCTCGAGGTCGGGGGCGGAGCGGTCACGCGCTACGTCGGAAGCTACTCGGACTACCTGGAGCAGAAGGCGGCGCAAGAAGTGGTTGAGGCCGCCGAGGAAGCGAAGCGCGCCAACCTCGCCAAGCGCGAGCTGGCGTGGCTGCGACGCGGGGCCAAGGCGCGGACCTCGAAGTCGAAGTCGCGCATCGACCGCGCCCACGCGCTCCTCGACGCGGCGCCGGACGCGCCCGACGCCGAGATCGAGATCGCCTCGGCGTCGACGCGGCTGGGCAAAAAGGTCGTCGAGCTCCACGGCGTGACGAAGGGGTTTGATGGGCGGACGCTCATCCGAGACTTCACCTACCTCGTCCCCCGCGGCGACCGGATCGGGATCATCGGGGCCAACGGCTCGGGCAAGACCACGCTGCTGGAGATGATCGCCGGCCGCCTCGCGCCGGACGCCGGGACCGTCGAGATCGGGCCGACCGTCTCCATCGGCTACTACGACCAGGAAAGCCGCGCGCTGGACGACGACCAGCGCATCCTCGACTACATCGAGGACGTGGCCGAGAACGTGGTCACGGCCGACGGGAGCGTGATCACGGCGAGCCAGATGCTGGAGCGGTTCCTGTTCCCCCCGAAGCAGCAGCGGACGCCCATCGGTCTCCTCTCCGGCGGCGAGCGGCGGCGGCTCTACCTGCTCCGCGTGCTCATGGGGGCGCCCAACGTGCTCCTGCTCGACGAGCCCACGAACGACCTCGACATCCCGACGCTCGTGGCCCTGGAGGACTACCTCGACACGTTCGCCGGCGCGCTCATCACGGTCTCGCACGACCGCTACTTCCTCGACCGGACGGCCGCTCACCTGTTCCGCATCGGCGAGGGCGGGGCGGTCCGCGAGATCCCCGGCGGCTACAGCGCGTGGCTGGAGATCCAGGCCCGCGAGGCGGCCGAGGCCGAGCGCGCGGCGAAGTCCCGCCCCGCCCCCGCGGTGTCGGCCCCCGCCCCGCCCGCGCAGAACGGGACGGGCGGGGCGGCGGGCGGACCGCAGGCGGGTGGGGCGGCCAAGCTGTCGTACAAGGAAAAGCGGGAGCTGGAGACGGTCGAGGCGCGCATCGCCGAGGCCGAGGCGCGGCAGCCGGAGCTGGAGGCGGCGCTCGCCGAGCGCGCGACGGACGCCGAGGCGGTCGTGTCGCTCTCCGCCGAGCTCGCGGCGCTCGTCGCCCAGCTAGAGGCCGACGTCGATCGCTGGGCCGAGCTCGCCGAGCGGGCGGAGTAAGGCGGAAGGCGGAAGGCGGAAGGCGGAAGGCGGA
>NZ_JAVRHT010000066.1:0-5291 GCF_031846415.1 Rubrivirga litoralis
CACGGGCGGGGCGGGGTGCCACGGGCGGGGCGGGGTGCCGAGGGCGGGGCGGGCGCAACAGACAACCACCCCGCCCGTAGCGCCCGACCGCCGCCACCCCGCTCCCGCTCCGGTCACACCGGAAGGGCTTCCGCGGGCGGGGCGGCCGCAAGTATCCTGCCCCTACACAATCCCGCCCCGCCCATGCGCCTGGCCACGCTCGCCGCGCTCGCCGTCCTCCTCGCCCCGCTCGCCGCGGCCCAGGACGACCCGCTCGCTGGCCTCCCCGAGATCCCCTACGAGACGTTCGTGCTCGACAACGGGCTCACGCTCATCGTCCACGAGGACCACAAGGCGCCCATCGTCGCCGTCAACGTGTGGTACCACGTCGGGTCTAAGGACGAGCCCGACGGCAAGAGCGGGTTCGCCCACCTGTTCGAGCACCTCATGTTCAACGGGTCCGAGAACTTCAACGACGACTACTTCCAGGTCTTGGAGCGCGTCGGCGCGACCGACCTCAACGGGACCACCAACCCGGACCGGACCAACTACTTCCAGAACGTGCCGACCGAGGCGCTCGACGCCGTCCTGTTCATGGAGTCCGACCGGATGGGGCACCTGCTCGGCGCCGTCGACCAGGCCAAGCTCGACGAGCAGCGGGGCGTCGTGCAGAACGAGAAGCGGCAGGGCGAGAACAACCCGTACGGGATGACCCGCCAGCTCGTCAACGACGCGACCTACCCCGAGGGCCACCCCTACGACCACACGACGATCGGGTCGATGGAAGACCTCAACGCGGCCTCGCTCGAGGACGTCCAGGAGTGGTTCCGCACCTACTACGGCCCGAACAACGCCGTCGTGGTCGTCGCCGGCGACGTGACGCCCGAGGTCGCGCTGGAGAAGGTCGAGCGCTACTTCGGCGACATCGAGCCCGGCCCGCCCGTGGCCTCGTTCGAGCGCTGGGTGGCGCCGATGGACGGCGACCGCCGCCAGATCACGGAAGACCGCGTGCCGGCCGCCCGGATCACGCGCGTCTGGAACGTCCCCGAGGTCGGCTCGACCGACGCCAACCTCCTCTCCGTCGCCGCCTCGGTGCTCGCCTCCGGCAAGACGTCGCGGCTCTACGAGCGGCTCGTCTACCGCGACCAGATCGCGACCGACGTCTACGCCTACGTCAACACGGGCGAGATCGGGAGCCAGCTCACCATCGTCGCGACGGCCCAACCGGGCGCCGACGTCGCGGCCGTCGAGGCGGCGCTCGACGAGGAGATGGCGCGGTTCCTCCAGACTGGCCCGACGCAGGCCGAACTCGACCGGGTCCAGACCGGGATCCGGTCCGACTTCGTCCGCGGCGTCGAGCGGATCGGCGGGTTCGGCGGCAAGAGCGACGTGCTCGCCGAGAGTCAGGTCTACCTGGGCAGCCCCGACGCCTACCGCGCAGACCTCGCCGAGGCGCTCGCGGCCACGCCGTCGCAGGTCCAGGACGCCGCCCAGCGCTGGATGACGACCGGGAGCTACACGCTCGTCACCGTCCCCCGCCCCGAGCTCTCGGCCACGGCCTCGGCCGTCAACCGGACGGCCGGCGTGCCGGAGCCCGCGGGCGGCGTCCCCGCCGTGACGTTCCCGGACCTCCAGCGGCGGACGCTCTCGAACGGGCTCGACGTGGTGCTCGCCGAGCGCCACGACATCCCGCTCGTCGAGATGCGCCTGATCGTCGACGCCGGCTACGCGGCCGACGACCCGGCCCGGCCCGGCCTCGCGAGCCTCACGATGGACATGATGGACGAGGGGGCCGCCGGGCTCGACGCGCTCGAGATCGCCGAGCGCGAGGCGGCGCTGGGCGCCGAGATCGGGACGGGCGCCGCGATCGACGTGCTGACGGTCTCGGCGTCCGCGCTCACGGCGAACCTGGCCGAGACGCTCGACCTCATGGCCGACATCGCGCTCCGGCCCGACTTTCCGGCCGCCGACCTGGAGCGGCTCCGCCAGCAGCGGCTGGCCCAGATCCAGTCCGAGAAGTCGCAGCCGGTCGGCCTCGCCATCCGCGTGCTCCCGGCCAAGCTCTACGGCGAGGGCCACGCCTACGGCCTCCCGCTGAGCGGGTCCGGGACCGAGGCCGCCGTCCAGAGCTTCACGCGCGACGACCTCGCCGCCTTCCACGACACGTGGTTCCGCCCGAACAACGCCACGCTCGTCGTCGCCGGCGACGTGACGATGGACGCGCTCGTGGCCCAGCTCGAACGGCAGTTCGCCGGCTGGGAGCGGGGCGACGTGCCAGCCAAGAACGTGGCGACCGTCGAGCAGCCCGAGCCCCGGGTGTACCTGCTCGACCGGCCCGGCGCGCAGCAGTCGATCGTGATGGCGGCCCACCTCGCCCCGGGCCGCGACGACCCGAACGACCTGGCGACCGAGACGCTGAACACGCTGTTCGGCGGCAGCTTCACGTCGCGCGTCAACATGAACCTGCGCGAGGACAAGGGCTGGAGCTACGGCGCCCAGTCGCTCCTGCTCGGCGCGCGCGGCCAGCGGCCGTTCCTCGTGTTCGCCCCGGTCCAGACCGATAAAACGGGCGAGTCGATGGGCGAGATCGTCCGCGAGCTCCGCGATGTCGTCGGGGGCCGCCCCGCCACGGCGGCCGAGGTGGCGCAGGCCAAGGCCGGCCAGACGCTCACGCTCTCGGGCCGGTGGGAGACGCTAGGCGCGCTGGGCTCGTCGGTGGCCGAGATCGTCCAGTACGACCTCGACGACGACTACTACCAGCGCTACGCCGGCGAGATCACGGCGCTCGACACCGAGCGCGTGGCGCGCGCCGCGCAGTCGCTCGTCCGCCCGGACAACGTGGTCTGGGTCGTCGTCGGTGACCTGTCTGAGATCGAGGCGCCCGTGCGCGCGCTCGACCTCGGCCCGGTCGAGATTATCGACGCCGACGGCAACACGGTCCGCTAAAGGCGCCACCCGGCCCCGCGTCCGCCCCGCCCGCGACTCACGTGGGCGGGGCGGTCTGTGTCGTGCGGGCGGGGCGGTCGGGCGGGCGCCGCCCCGTCCGTGCTAGCCGAGGCTACCGGACCCGCCGGTCGCCGGGCGACGCCTCGGGCCGCCGCGTCTTGGTCACCGACAGCAGGATGCCCACGCCGATCATCGCGACGCCGCCGGCGCCGATCCAGGCGGCGGGCACGCCGGCCAGGTGCGCGCCCATCGCGAGGCCAGCGGTGAGGACGAGGAAGCCGAGGAGGTAGGCGGCGGTCGAGGACATGGGCGGGGTGGCGTAACGGGGGGTGACGTGTGACCGGCCACCCCGCCCGACGGCTCCCGCCCCCCCGTCCACCCCGCCCGAACGTCGTGTTTGCGTGACACGGGCGGGACCCGCCCTACGCCTCGGCCTCCTGGAGCGGGCGGATCACGCGGTCCACGAGCGCGTCTTCGAGCGCGTCCTCCTCGTACCACACGTTGTCGATCCAGAGCCCGAGTGTGGAGCGGACGCCCGAGCGGACGCCGGCCCGCTTCTGGGCCAGCACGGGCGCCGCCCCGCCCTCGTCGTCGAGCGCCGCGCGGACGGCGGCGCCGTCCAGCCCGAGCGCCTCGGCGTGGCCGACGAGTTGGTCGGGGCGGAGCTGGAGTTGGTGCGCGTAGAGCCGGTCGTGGAACGGCCAGAACGCCCCCTGCCGCCCGGCCGCCTCGGCCGCGACCGCCGCCGCCAGCGCGTGCGGGTGCGAGCGGACCGGGAAGTGCCGGAACGCGAGCCGAACCCGGTCCGGGTGCCGCTCGCGGATCTCGGTCACGATGTCGTAGACGTCCTTCGAGTACGGGCACTCAAAGTCGCCGTAGTGGACGAGGTGGACGACGGCGTCGTCGGGACCCGTGACATGATCGTCGGGGCCGATGGGTGGGTCGAGGGGCACGGGCAGAATGTTGTGACGGCCCCGAGGGGCGGGGTGGAACCAGAAGACGAGAGCGGCCGCCCCGCCCGGAGGTTCGGGCCGGGCGGGGCAGGCACCTCAGGCGACGCGCCCCGCCCCAGAGGCCTGCTCGACACGTTCCACGACCTCCATAACCGTTGTCCGCCCATGGTCGCGGGCGTACCATTTGCGGACCTCGCGGTAGCGGTCGCTCGGCTCCATCTCCTTGCCCGGCCCCATCACCCACGCCTGGAGGTCGACCGGCCGCGGCCCCCACCACGCGCGTTCGACGCCGTCGCCGTCGAGGACCAAGACGACGGGGATCGAGCGGCTGGTGCCCGTCAGGTGCTCGTCCATGAGGTCGAGGTTCTCGTCACGGGCGAGCAGCCGGAGGTCGAGGTTCGAGACGGCGTCCGCAAAGGCGGCCAGCACGGGGACCGTGTTGGCGGCGTCGCCGCACCAGTCCTCGCTGAGGACGAGGAGCCGCCACGTCCCGAGGGCGCCCTCGGCGCGGTCAGCGAGGTCCTGCGGGATGCGCGCGCGCGAGTAGTTCTGCTCCCACAGGCCGACGTTGTCCTCGGCGGTCGGGAGAAACTCGGCGAAGGTCTGCGCGCGGTCCCAGGCGGCCGAGCGGTCGGCGCCGATCGTTTCGGTGAGGGCGGGCGGGGTGGGCATAGGTCGGGGGGCGGAGTCCGAAAGCAACGCCGAGCAGACGGCGCGCGGTTCCGCCGCCTTACCCCGCCCCGCCCCCGCCGTCGGGCGGGGTGACGAGGGCGCAGGGCCGGCGTCGGAGACCGAGCCGGGGCGTCCCGCCTCCTACGCCCCCCCGCCCTTCGCCTCGCGCCCCACCCGCTCGACGGCCTCGTCCAGGTTCTCCGTGCTGATTTGGACGAACAGGCCCGTCGCCTCGCACACGACGCCGCCGTCTGGGCCGCGGAGCACGGCGCGGACCGGCGTCTTTTTGCCCACGGCCGGCTCGACCGCCACCTCGGCCGTCACGACCGTCCCGAGCGGGACCATCGCGCGGAAGTCGACCTCGATCCGCCCCGCCACGACGACGCGGCCCGTCGCGAGGGCGGCCATGCCCATGGCCTCGTCGAGGAGCGCCGCGAGCGCGCCGCCGTGGACGTGCCCCGGCGGCCCCTCAGCGCCCGGGCCGAACCATGCCCGCGCCCACGTCCGCCCGCCGCCGGCGTAGTAGCGGACGCGGATGCGGTCGCCGTCGTCGGACGACACGAACGACCGCGTGCCGATCATCTCCCAGAACGGGATGAGCGGGGTCCAGGACGGGTCGGAGGCGGACAGGTCGGGCGCGTTCAAGGCGGAAGGCGGAAGGCGGAAGGCGGAAGGCGGAAGGCGGAAGGCAAAGTGCACCACCCCGCCCGCGGCGTTCGCCGGGCGGGGCGGAAGACGGCT
>NZ_JAVRHT010000067.1:0-5065 GCF_031846415.1 Rubrivirga litoralis
GCCGCCCCGCCTGTACCGTGGGCGGGGCGGTGTCGTAGCGGCGTTGCATGCAACGCCGTCGGGCCGCGGCGCCCGGGCGGGCGTAACGGGCGGGGCGGTGACCGGCGGCGCGGCGCCTTCCCCGACCGCCCCGCCCACGTCGTACACCACCCCTAGCCCCTCCTGACCAAGAGGGGAACTGCCGCCGCCTTGTCTCACCCCCGGCGTCCGTCTCCGACCGCCCCGCCCTCGTCTGCCGCGTGGGCGGGGCGGAACAAAACCGGCACCACCCCGCCCGCGCGCCTCATTCCTATCCCCCCATCCTCCGCCGCGCCATCTGCGCTGCCAGCAGCACGGCCTCCACCATTGAGCCCGGGTCCGCCCCGCCCCCTTGGGGTCCGCCCCGCCCCGCCAGATCGAAGGCCGTCCCGTGGTCGGGGCTCGTGCGGACGATGGGGAGCCCGAGCGTCACGTTGACGCCGGCGCCCTGCGCGATCGCCTTGAACGGGGCGAGGCCCTGGTCGTGGTACATGGCCACGACCGCGTCGAAGCGGGACCACGCGGCGCGGCCGAAGAAGGCGTCGGCCGGGAACGGGCCGGCCACGTCGAGGCCGTCCGCGCGGAGGGCGCCGAGGGCGGGGCGGATCGTGGCCGCCTCCTCGCCCCCGATCACGCCACCGTCGCCCGCGTGTGGGTTCAGGCCAAGGACGGCGAGGCGCGGGGTCTCGACGCCCAGGTCGCGGCGGAGCGCGGCGGCGAGCGTCCGGCACACGTCCGCGATGCGCCCGCGCGTGACGAGCCTGGGGACGGCCGAGATCGGGACGTGGATCGTGACGAGCGCCACGCGCAGCGGCCCCCGCTCGGTCTCCGACGCCAGCACCATCACGACCGTCTCAGCGCCGGTCCACGCCTGCAGAAACTCGGTGTGGCCCGGGAAGTCGTAGCCCGCGAGGTGGATGGCCTCTTTGGAGAGCGGGGCCGTCACCATGCCGTCGACCGCCCCGCCCGCTTCGGGTCCGCCCGCGCCGAGTCCGCCCAGGCAGAGGTCGCAGGCGCGGGCGACGGCCGCCATCGCCTGCGCCCCGCCCGCGGCCGTCGTCTCGCCCCAGGCGTAAGCCGCCCCGCCCGCGCCGGGTCCGCCGGTGTCGAGGACGGCGAGGGCGCCGGGCGGGGCGGCCACGGCGGGATCCTGCACCGCGTGGACTGGCCCCAGCCCCAGCCGCTCGGCCTGATCCGCCAGCACGGTCGCGCTCCCCACCGCCACCACGCGCGCCGCCTCGCGGACGCGGTCGTCACGAGCCGCTTTTAGGACGACCTCGGGGCCGATCCCGTTGGGATCGCCCAGCGTGAGCGCGAGGAGCGGGCGCGTCACGGCTGCTCGTCGGGCGGGGCGGCGGGTGGAAGGACGAGCGGGGCGGCCGCCGTGTCGGCCTCGCCGGCTGAGGGCGGGACTTCGGCTGGCGTCACCACCTCGGGGTTCGAGAACCCGCCGGGCGAGGGCGCCTCTTCGGCCTGTTCGCATCCAGCGATGCCCAAGCCGAACGCGATTATCATCAAGGCGCGCAACCCATTGCGCCTTTCAGCTAGAGCACCAAACAAGGCGGGGCGGGGCGGTCTCCCCTGCCCCTCGCGGCGCGCGCTACGCGGTCGGCTCGGCGTCATTGGTCAGGAGGTCGAGGAGGAGGCGGACGCCGAAGCCGGTGCCGCCCTTCGGGCGGTAGCCGTAGGCCGAGTCCAGGAAGGCCGGGCGCGCGAGGTCGAGGTGGACCCACGGGAACGCCGGAGCGTCGTCCGCCCCGCCCGCGCCGTTCTCGTTGGCCGCCCCGCCCTCGTCGTCGGCGTGCGTAAAGTGTTCGAGGAAGGCGGCGGCGGTGATCGTGCCGGCCATCGCCCCGCCCACGTTCGAGAGGTCGGCCACGTCGCTCTTGAGCTGGTCGCGGTAGTGCGGGTAGAGCGGGAGCGGCCACGCGAGGTCGCCCGTCGCGTCGCCGGCGGCGCGGACGCGCTCGGCGAGCGCCTCCTCCCCCACGCGCGTGACGACGGCCGCCACGCGCTCGCCCAGCGCCACGCCCTGCGCGCCCGTCAGCGTGGCCGCGTCGAGGACCCAGCGGGGCGTGTACGTGCGGGCGTAGCTGAGGGCGTCGGCCAGGAGCAGGCGGCCCTCGGCGTCCGTGTTCATCACCTCGACCGTCGCGCCCGAATGCATCGTGAGCACGTCGCCCGGGACGTAGGCGCGGCCGCCGGGCCGGTTGTCCGACATGGGCAGGAGGCCGATGACGCGGAGGGGCAGTTTCAGCCGCGCCGCGCCGAGGAGCGCGCCCGCGACGGCCGCCCCGCCCGCCATGTCCGCCTTCATCTTGTCCATCGAGTTCTTGGTCGGCTTCAGCGAGAGGCCGCCCGTGTCGTACGTGACCGTCTTGCCGACGAGGACCACGGGGTCGTCGTCCGCGTGCCCCTCCGGCGCCCACTCCAGGACCACGAACCGGGGCGGGTCGAGGCTGCCGCGGTTGACGCCGAGCAGGCCGCCCATCTGTTCCTCCTCGATCCGGCTTTTGTCCCACACCTCGACGCGGAGCCCGACGGCCTCGGCGTCCGCCGCGACCAGGTCCGCCAGGTCGGCCGGCATCTTCTCGTCAGGCGCCAGGTTGACGTAGTCGCGCGCCCGGTTCGTGACGTCGGCGCGGACGTCGGCGCGCTCGACCGCCCCGCCCAGGTCGTCCACCACGCCCTCGGACCACAGCGCGAGCGACGCGGCGGGCGGGGCGGCCGCCGTCCGGTAGTGGTCGAAGCGGTAGGCGCCCAGGCGGAACCCCTCGACGAGCGCGGCCGACACGTCGGCGCCCGCGCCGGGCGGGGTGGCCACGACGACGCGCTCGGCCTCGACGCGCGCCGCCGCGCGCGCGCCCTCGGCGGCCGCCCACCGCCAGCGCTCCAGGCCGTCCGGCGTGCGCGCGTCGACCACGGCGACGCGGCGCGGGCCGCTGCCGCCGGGGATCAGCACGGCCGCGCCCTTCGCGGTGCGGGCGTCGGCGAGCGCCGTCTCGAAGGCGCCGCCGAACGCGTCGGCCCACGCCGCCACCCCGCCCTCGTCGACGGGCAGCACGAGGAGGTCGCAGGAAAGGCCGGCGAGCGGGCCGGAGACGAGGTCGGTCATGAGGAACGGTTGGGTGAGGGGGCGGGGTGGTCGGGCGGCGGCCCGGGCGGGGTGGGAAGGTCGGCGGGCGAGACAGGCTCGGCGACGAGCTCGCCGTCGCGGACGACGATGAGCCGCGTGCCCGTCTGCGCCGCGACGCGGCGGGCTCGCGCGGCCGACCGCTGGAGGGCGGCGAGCATCCGCTGGACGTCCTCTGAGGGTGGAGAGCTGGCGGGAGGCACGTCGTTAGAGGTCATTACGCTGATTGATCGAGGAGAATGGGGGCGGAGCCGGAGGTATCGAACAGCGCCCAGTCGTCGACGAGCGGTTTGAACACCGTGTCGAAGTTCCGCCGCCCCGCGTCGAACCGGCGGCGGATCGTTGGGACCGGGATGTCGTGGCCGCCCTGGCGGACGCGCTCGGCGACGCGGGCGATGGCGGTGTCTACGCTGCGGAGGGCGAGGAAGATCAGGGTGACGCGGTAGCCGGCGGCCTGCCACGCCGGGACGGCCCGGGCGTACCCGTGCCCGCTCAGCGTCGTCTCGACTGCAAAGCTCTCGCGCCGCGCTACCGCCTCGTCGACGAGCGCGAGCAGGAGCCGCCCCGCCCGGAGCGCGGCGCGGTCGGGGTCGAACGGCGAGAGCCCCGCCGCGATAAGGTCGGCGTTGAGGTACCGCAGGTCCTCCGCCTCTCCGGGCAGGTAGTCCCGGGCAAACGTGGTCTTTCCAGCCCCGTTCGGCCCGGCGATCAGGACGGCGCGGGGGCTCTTCACCCCAACGACCCCTTGAACTGGGCGAGCAGCGCGAGGTCGTCCGCCGACATCTCGCCCGACTCGGCGGCCTCGGGGTGGGCCGTCACGTGGGGCGGGGCGGCGTCGACGACCTCCTTCATGGTCCGCTTGAGCTGGCCGTTCTTGACGAACGCGCCCGAGGCGTTGGCGTGGCCGCCGCCGCCGAACTGGTTCGCCCAGCCGTTGATGGGGACGTCGCCCTTGGAGCGGAACGAGATCTTGACCCCGCTCGGGATGTCGAGGAAGATGGCCGCGGCGACCACGCCGTCGAGCCCGAGCGCGTAGTTGATGAGCCCCTCGGTCTCGTCGAAGAGCGCGCCCGTCTGGCGGATCATGTCGCCGGTCACGAACATGGTCGCGAGGCGCCCGCCGTAGTGCGTCTGGATGGTGCCGAGCGCCGTCCCCAGGAGCGCCAACCCGCCCCGGCTGCGCCCGTCGAAGATGGCGACGTGGATGGGCTCGGGCCGGAGGTCGCCCCGCTCCAGCACGTCGGCCACGATGGCGTGCGTGCGCGGCGTGGTCGCCCCGTAGCGGAACGAGCCCGTGTCGGTCATGATGCCGACGTAGAGGGCCGTCGCGACGGCCCGGTCCACGAGCTCCGGGTCGATGCCGACGATGAGGTCGTAGGCGATCTCGGCCGCCGCCGCCGCGTCGGTCCGCACGCAGGCCGTGTCGAACCAGCCCTCGGGGTCGGGGTGGTGGTCGAGCAGGAGGACGGGCTTGCCGGCCTGACGGAACGGGGCCTCGGTGTCGCCCATGCGGTGCCCCGCGTTCGTGTCGCAGACGAGGAGCACGTCGGCCTCGGCGACGGCCGTGGCTTGGGCGAGGTTGCCGGACTCGTAGGTCTGTACGAGGCCCTCAGGCTGCTCCTCGACGAGCCAGTCGAGCGTGCGCGGGGCGGGGTCCGCGTTGAGGACCGTGACCGTCTTGCCGAGCGCGAGGAGCGCCCGCGCGACCGCGATCTCGGTGCCCAGCGCGTCGCCGTCCGGCCGGGTGTGCGTGGTCATGACGACCCGGTCGGCGGCGAGGAGCCGCTCGCGGACGGCGGCGAGGTCGGGCGAGTCGTGGACGAGCGGCATCGGGCGGGGGCGTGGGGGCCGGGAAGCTAGCCGGGCGGGGGGCGGGGCGGGTGAAGAGCGGAGAGAGCGGAGAGAGCGGAGAGA
>NZ_JAVRHT010000068.1:0-4885 GCF_031846415.1 Rubrivirga litoralis
CCTCGTTCATCTCCTCGGTCCACCCGTTCGCTTGGGCTTCTGCCGAGAGCTCGTCCATCGTCCGCTTGAGCGCCTCTGCCTTTTCTCTCCTCGTCCGCCCCGCCCTCTCGAAGTAGGCGTCGATAAAGTGCGCGATCCACTCCTGCGTTGCGGGTGGGGCGCTGCGGAAGGCGTCGGCGGTCTCGTCGCGGACAGGGATCGGAAGCGTTGTCATGGCCGGGCGGGGCGGGGTGGCACAGGATAACGCGCCCGCCCGCCCCGCCCGTGCCGCCCCGCTAGTCCCGCACGAGGACGGCCCACGACGTCGGCAGCGCGTCCGTCGAGACCGCCCCGCCCTCGGCCTCGACGCGGGCGCCCGTGAGCGCGTCCGTCCACGCCGCCCCGCCCAGGCGGACGGTCGCGGGGGCGGGGCGGTCCGGCGTCTGGGGCACGACGACGGCGAGGGCGCCGCCCGCGCGCTCGAACGCGACCCAGCCGTCGCCCTCGACCTCGACGCCCCGGTAGTCGCCTTCGAACAAGGCGGGGCGGTCGCGGCGAAGGCGGAGGAGGCGGGCCGTGACGTACGGCTTGGCGTCCGCCTCGCCGGTGTGCAGCAGGTCGCGGACGTCGTCGGGGGCGGGGCGGTCGAGGAGCGGCGCGAGCCGGTCGAGCGTGGCCGCGCGCTCGGCGTAGTCAACCGGCCGGCGGTTGTCGGGGTCGACGAGCGAGAGGTCGAGCCGCTCGGTCCCCTGATACAGGTCGGGGACGCCCGGGATCGTCAGCTTGAGGACGGTCTGCGTGAGCGTGTGCCGGAGCCCCAACGCGGCGAGGCGCTCGGCGAGCGGGGCGAGGACGTCGGCCACGGACTCGTCCGCGACCGCGCTGCGAGTGAACGCTTCGAGGTCGCGCTCGTAGGCTGCGTCCGGATTGATCCAGCTGGTCGAGAGCTTGGCTTCGCGCGCCGCCTTCTGGACGTAGCCCCAGAGGCGGTCCGCGAGGTCGGCCCGGTACGCCTCGGCGTCCTGCGACGGCGGCGGCGCCCAGAGCGCGGCGAGCGTCTGGAGCACCACGTAGCGGTCGAGCGCGCTCGGCCCGCGCGCGCCGACGAGGCCCGCGGTCGCCCGGTCCAGCGCCTCGACCGCCCCGCCCCAGTCGTCGGCGACGGCCGCGAGCGCGACGAGCCGGGCGCGCGTGTCCTCGCCGCGCTTGTGGTCGTGGGTGGCCGTCGCGAGCAGGTTGAGGGGGAAGTGGCCCGCCCGCTCCCGGTTGCGCGCGTGGAAGTCGCGGGCGGGGAGGGCGCCCTCGTCGGGCTCGCCGCCGACCTCGTTGAGCGCGAGCAGCCGCGCGTAGCGGTAGAACGCCGTGTCCTCGACGCCCTTCGCGGCGACCGGCGCCGTGTACTGCTGGAACCGCCCGACCCACGCCCACAGCCGCTCCGCGAGCGGGGGCGGGGCGGCCTCGGCGGCCTCGCCCGACACCGCGCGCTCGACGAAGTCGTACACCGACGGCTCCGCGGCCGGGTTGCGCGCCTTGGCCCGGGCGACCGCCCCGCCCGCGACGGCCCGGGCCTCGGCGGCGTCGTGGGGGAGGTACGTCCGGTAGCGGTCGAAGGCGGCGACGACCTCGACGAGCGCCTCGCGGAGCCCGCCGAGCGTGAAGTCGCGCGTCCGGTAGTCGAGCTCGGAGATCCGGTTGAGCCCGGTGGCGAGGCGCACGAGCTCGCCCGGCAGCGACGTGTCCATCACGATCCGCTTGCTCTCGTAGACCGTCTCGTCCCACGGCTCGGCGTCGGGGACCGCCCGGCGCCACACGCGGTCGAGGACCGCCAGGCCGTCGGCGTCGAGGCCGAGGTGGGCCAGGTCGTTCATGACCTCGTAGCCGGTCGTCCCCTCGGTGCACCAGCCGTCGGGGAGCGTCTCGCCCGGCCCCAGGATCTTCTCGACCCAGACATGCTGCGCGCCCAGCTCGCGGAGCGCTTCGAGGTACCCGGCCGGGTCGAACATGCCGTCGACGTGGTCCACGCGGACGCCGTGGACGGCGTCCATCGCCAGCAGCTCGCCGAGCAGCCGGTGGGACTCCCAGAACACCTCGGGCTCCTCCATGCGGAGCGCGACGAGCCCGTTGATGTCGAAAAAGCGGCGGTAGTTGATCTCGTGCCCCGCCGTCTTCCACGACGCGAGCCGCCACGCCTGGCGCTCCAGGAGGTCGTGGAGCGCCCCGCCCTCGAACGACGCGAGCCCGGCGGCCACGTCGGCCCGGTCGGCGAGCGCGAGGAGCCGGAGGCGCAGGGCCTCGGCCTTTTCCACCTCGCCGGGCGCGACGCCGCCGTAGGCGTCGGCGAGGTCCTTGAGGTCGAAGTAGACGTCCTCGCGTTCGTGGGCGGGGAGGGCGGCGTCGAGGAGGGCGGCGTAGGTGGCCGGGCTCAGCGCGAAGCGGTCGTCGTAGTAGGTCGCGTAGAACCGGCCGTCGTCGTAGGCGAGCGCGATGTCGCCGCCGTCGAGGGCCTCGCCGTAGGGCGCCCCGAGGAACGGGAGGAGCACCTTGCCGCGGAGCCCCGGCTTCAGCGGGTCCCAGTCGACGTCGAAGGTGCTCGCGTACTCCGAGTGCGGGCCGTAGGCGAGCACGTCCTGCCACGCCCAGTTCCGCGGCCCGACGCCAGCGTGGTTGGGCACCCAGTCGAGCACGATCCCGAGCCCGTGCTCGGCGCACGCCGCGGCCAGCCGGTCGAACCCGCCCCGCCCCCCGAGCGCGTCGCTGACGCGGTTGTGGTCGACCACGTCGTACCCGTGCGTCGAGCCCGCGCGCGCTTCGGTGACGGGCGAGAGGTAGAGGTGGCTCACGCCGAGCCGGACGAGGTACGGGACGACGGCCTCGGCGTCGGCGAACCCGAACTCGGGGCGGAGCTGGAGCCGGTACGTGGCGGTCATCGAGAAGGTCGGGGGGGAGGGCAACGGTGAACCTGGAGGGCGGGGCGGCGGGGAGCCCGTACGTACTCGCGTCGGGCGCAGCGAGTCCCGCGGGCGGGGCGGTCAGAGTGGCGGGGCCGCCTCGCCCGACCGCCCTGCCCTAGACGCGCGCCACGAGCGCCCCCGGCCGCGAGAACACCACCGCCCCGCCCTCGCGCCGGGGCGGGGCGGGGTCCGGCGCGTGGGCCGCGCTCTCGGTCGACAGCACGACGTGGGCGCCGCTCGGGAGCCCCAGCGCCGCCCCGCCCACGAGGTCGACCAGCGCGACGTGGCCGCCGCGGCGGAGGACGAGGGCGCCGTCGCCGGCGGCCTCGACGGTCGCCTCGGCCGGGTCGCCGAGGGCGGGGCGGAGGGCGAGGAGCGCGCGCGTGAGGGCCAGCGTGTGAGCGTGCCCCGGCGCGTCGCGCTCGGACCAGTCGAGGACGGCGGACCGGAACGTGCCCTCGGCCTGCGGGTCGGGGACCTCGCCGGAGAACCCGGGGAAGTCGGCGAACTCGCGCTTGCGGCCGGCCGTCACGAGCGGGCCGAGCTCGGCGTTGTGGTCGGAGAAGAACGGGAACGGCGCCGACGTGGCCCACTCCTGCCCCATGAACAACAGCGGCGTCTCGGGCGCCACGAGCAGGAGCGCCGTCGCCGCGCGGAAGGCGGCGGCCGATACCTCGTGGTGGAGGCGCGCGCCGGTCGGCCGGTTGCCCACCTGGTCGTGGTTCTGGACGCACACCACGCACTGCTCGCGCCGCACGCCCTCGGCGCTCGTCCCGCGCCGCTCGCCCGTCCGCCGGGTTGGGCGGCCGTCGTAGAACCAGCCGCGGCGGAGCGTCTCGGCGATCTCGGCCGTCGTCGTGCCGGCAAAGTCGGCGTAGTAGCCCTCGGTGTCGCCGGCGAGCACGTTGCGGACTTGGTGGTGGAGGTCGTCGGCCCAGACGGCGTCGAGGCCGTAGCCGGCGGGGCGGGGCGTGACGAGGCGGGCGTCGTTCCGATGGTCCTCAGCGATGAGGAGGCGGGGCGGGGTGAGGCCGTCGACGAACGCCGAGAGCTCGGCTAGAAAGTGCGGGTCGGAGTCGTCCACGAGCGCGTGCGTGGCGTCGAGGCGGAACCCGTCGAGGTGGTACTCCTCCAGCCAGTGGCGCGCGTTGTCCAGAAACAGGTCGCGGACGCCGCGCGAGCCGTCGTCGTCCAGGTTCATGGCCTGCCCCCACGGGGTCTCGTGCCGAGGCGTGAACACGGGCCCAAAGGCGGCGACGTAGGCGCCGTCCGGGCCGAGGTGGTTGTAGACCACGTCGAGCAGGACGGCCAAGCCCTCGGCGTGGGCCGCGTCGACGAGCCGCCGCAAATCGTCCGGCCGGCCGTAGGCGTGGGCCGGGGCGTAGAGCGCGGCGCCGTCGTAGCCCCACCCGCGCTCGCCGGGAAAGTCGGCGAGCGGCATGAGCTCGACGGCCGTCACGCCCAGCTCGCGGAGCGCCCCCAGCCTTTCGCGGACGCCGTCGAACGTGCCCTCCGCCGTGAACGTGCCGACGTGGAGCTCGTAGACGACGAGGCTTTCGAGGCCGGGCGGGGTCCAGCTGTCGTCGGTCCACGCGAACGCGCCCGGGTCGACGACCTCGCTCGGCCCGTGGACGCCCTCGGGCTGGAACCGCGAGGCCGGGTCCGGGAACGGGTCGCCGCCGTCGAGCGCGAGCCGGTAGCGGTCGCCGGCCGCCGCCCCGCCCACGAACGCCTCGTGGTACCCGTCGCCCGTCGCATCGAGCGGCACGCTCCGCTCGCCCAGGACGACGTCGACGCGCTCGGCGGCGGGCGCCCACACGCGAAAGCGGACGCCGTCGGGCTCGACGAGGGCTCCAAGGCGGGGGGGCGTGTTCATGGCGGGCGGGGCGGGGTGGGGAAGGGGCCGCCTCGAATGCGCCACCCCGCCCGTTGGGTCCGCCCGTTGGGTCCGCCCG
>NZ_JAVRHT010000069.1:0-4828 GCF_031846415.1 Rubrivirga litoralis
TCACACTCGCTCGGCGCGGACGCCATCGGCCACCTCGCGGGGCGCGGGGACGACGCAGACGGCGCCGCCGCGGAACGGGTCCACGACGACTGTCAGCCACTGGTACTGCTCGACGTTGGCGCGCTCGCGGCCGAACCGGGCGGCGACGGCCGTCTTGAGCGCCTCGAACGCGTCGGGGCCGACGAGGATGGAGCGGGGCTCGAGGCCGCCGTCGCGGAGGCTGCGGACCTGCTCGTCGACGAACTCGAGGATGGCGTCGGCATCGGGCGTGGATTCGAGGACGGTCACGGGCGAGGCGGGGCAGGTCCAGGAGCGGGGCGGCCCGGTATACTCGCGTCTCCGCTCCAGAGTCCCACCCCGCCCCCAGGGTCCGCACGGATGACGCACGAGACCGACACCCTCCAGACCTTCGACGGCCTCTCCCTGTTTACGCGGCGCTGGGTGCCGGACTGGCGGCCGACGCGGCTCGTCGTGGCGCTCGTCCACGGGCTCCACGAGCACAGCGGGCGCTACGCCTACCTCGCGAGCGCGCTCATGGTACGCGGGATTGCGGTCCAAGCCGTCGACCTCCGGGGGCACGGGCAGTCGCCGGGCGAGCGCGGGCAGGTCGAGACCTCGTTCGACGAGTACACCCGCGACGTCGAGGCGCTGCTGGGCGGGGCGGCCGAGACGGCGGGCGGCCTGCCGGTCGTGCTCATGGGCCACTCGATGGGCGGGCTGGCCGCGGCCCGGACGGTCCAGGAGCGCGGGGCGGACAGGCTGGCCGGGCTCGTCCTCTCCTCCCCCGCCCTCTCCGTCGCCGCCCCGCCCGTGCTGCGGGCCGTCGCCCCGTACGTCGCGCGGTGGTTCCCGAACGCGCCGGCCACGCGCGTCGACCTCTCGAAGCTGTCCCACGACCCGACCGTCGAGCGCAAGTACCGCGAGGACCCGCTGACGATCGTCCGGGGCGTCCGCGCGCGGCTGGGGAACGCGATCGTCCAGGCGACCGAGCGGGTCCGCGAGCGGCCGGAGGCGTTCGGCCTCCCACTCTACCTGTTCCACGGCACGGCCGACGTCATCACGGACCCGGCGGGGACTGAGTGGCTGGCCGAGCACGCGCCCGGCGACGTCACGCTCCGCCTCTACGACGGGCTCTACCACGAGACGCTGCACGAGGACGAGCGCGACCGCGTGATCGCCGACCTCGTGGCGTGGCTGGACGTCCGGGCGGACGCCGCGTGACGGGCGGGGCGGCGGGCTACTCGGCGGGGACCTCGACGGCGTAGACGCTCGGCCACAGCTTGCCCGTCACCAGGAGGTGGCCCGTGGCCGGGTCGTGGGCGATCCCGTTGAGGACGTCCCGGCCGGTCCCGGTGTGGAGCGTGTGGAGCGTGCCGAGGTCGAGCCACCGGACGACGGCGCCGCTCTGGGGATCGACCGCCGCAATCCGCCCCGTCTGCCACACGTTCGCGTAGACGAGGCCGTCCACGTACTCGAGCTCGTTCAGCCGCGGGACCGGCCGGCCCCCGTCCCGGACCTCCACCGTGCGGACGACGGCGAGCGTGGCGGGGTCGAGGACGCGGAGCCGGTCGGACCCGTCGCTCAGGATGAGGTGCCGGCCGTCCTCGGTCAGCCCCCAGCCCTCGCCCGCGAGCGGGAGCGTGTCGAGCGGGGCCAGCGTCTGGACGTCGGCGACGTAGACACGCCCCTGGCGCCACGTGAGCTGGTAGAGCCGGCCGTCGAGGGCGGCGAGCCCCTCGGCAAAGTCCCCGTCGCCCAGCGACCGCGACGCCACGACGCGGCCGGTCGCCAGGTCCACGCGGCGGAGCGACGACCGGCCGTAGAGCCCGGTGCTCTCGTAGACCGCCCCGCCCTCGACCAGGAGCCCCTGCGTAAAGGCCAGCGTGTCGTGCGGGTACTGAGCGACGACCTCGGGCCGGAGGACAGGCGCCGCGCTGCCCTCCCCGCCCTCCCGGAGCGCCACGAGCCCGACGACCGCCGCGGCGGCGAGGAGCGCGGCGACCCAAGGCCACCGGCGCGCCCCCTGCCCCGCCCCGCCCGTGCGGCGCCGTGTCCGTTGTCGTGTCGCCATCGGGGGGCGGGGTGGTGGGTGCCCACGGCAGGAATCGAACCTGCGGCCTACTCTTTAGGAGAGAGTCGCTCTATCCGACTGAGCTACGTGGGCGCGTCCCGCTCGCCAGCCTGGGTCCAGTCTGGAGCGGGGCGGAAAGATAGTCCTCCCGCACCAGGGCGCTTGGGCGGGACGGTCTAGCTTGGCGGCTCCACCCCGCCCCCGCACGTCCGTATGGCCGAGACGACCGCCCCGCCCGCCTCGACGTCCCGCACCGTGTGGGCGTGGGCGCTCTACGACTTCGCCAACTCGGCGTTCACGACGCTCGTCGTGACCTTCATCTACGCGACGTACTTCACGCAGGGGATCGCGGCGAACGAGACCGACGGGACGGCGCAGTGGTCGCTCGCCGTCACGGTCACGGCCGTGCTCGTCGCCGTGCTCTCGCCGCTCCTCGGCGCCTACGCCGACGCGACCGGCACACGCAAGCGGCTCCTGTTCGTGACGACCGCGCTCTGCATCGCGGCGACGGCCGTGCTCTTTTTCCCCGAGCGGGGCGACGTCGCGTTCGCGCTCGGCGTGTTCGTGGTCGCGAACGTGGCATTCGAGCTCCAGAACGTGTTCTACAACGCGTTCCTCCCCGAGATCGCCCCGCCCGACCGGATCGGCCGAGTGTCGGGGCTAGGGTGGGCGCTGGGCTACGTGGGCGGGCTCCTGTGCATGGGCGTCGCGCTCGTCGTGTTCGTCCAGCCCGACGTGGCCCCGTTCGGGTTGGACAAGGCGACCGGCGCGAATGTCCGCGCGACGAACCTGCTCGTGGCCGCGTGGTTCGCGCTCTTTAGCGTCCCCGCCTTCCTCACGCTCCGCGACCCCCGCCCCGAGGCGCCGCCCGAGCGCCGCGGCCTCCTCCGCTCGACGCTGGGCGAGATCGCGGACACGGCCCGCGAGATCCGCCAGTACCGCCAGATCATCCGGCTCCTCGTGGCGCGCCTCGTCTACAACGACGGGCTGGTGACGGTCTTCGCGTTCGGCGGCATCTACGCGGCCGGCACGTTCGGCTTCACGTTCGAGGAGATCCTCTTTTTCGGGATCGCCCTCAACCTCGCCGCCGGCGCCGGCGCGTTCGTGTTCGGGTTCGTCGACGACCGGATCGGGGGGAAGACGACGATCCTCATCTCGCTCGGCGCCCTCACGGTCGCCACGCTCGTCGCCGTCCTGGGGCAGACGCCCGAGGCGCTGTGGGCGGCCGGCATCCTGCTCGGCATCGCGGCCGGGCCGAACCAGGCCGCCAGCCGCTCGCTGCTCGGCCGGTTCGTGCCGGGCGACAAGGAGACCGAGTTCTACGGCTTCTTCGCCTTCTCGGGCAAGCTGACCGCGTTCATGGGGCCGCTCCTGCTCGGCCAGCTCACGGTCGCCTTCGACTCGCAGCGGATCGGCGTGGGCTCGGTCGTCGTGTTCTTCGTGATCGGCGCCCTGCTCCTCCTCCGCGTCGACGAGGCCGAGGGCGTCCGCCTGTCGGGGCGCGCGCCGGCCTGACCACCCCGCCCAACGGCAAAAGAAGAGAGGAGGTGTCGAGGAGAAGAGGGCGGGGAGGCGAGGCCCCGACCACCCCGCCCGCGTCTTTCTCCCTCTTCTTCCGACCTCTTCTCCTCCTCCCATGCCCACCGTCCGCGACATCGTTTCTGTTCTCGACGCCTGGGCGCCGCCCGGGAGCGCGGCCGACTTCGACCGGGTCGGCCTCCAGGTCGGCGCCCCCGACGCCGAGGTGTCGCGCGTGCTCGTCGCCCTCGACCTCACGCCGGCCGTCGTGGACGAGGCGGCCGCGGGCGGGGCGGAGCTCGTCGTCACGCACCACCCGCTCTTGTTCAAGCCGCTCGGGCGCGTGACCGAGGGCGACGCGGTCGGCGGCCTCGCGTGGCGGCTCGTGCGCGCCGGCGTCTCGTACTACGCCCTCCACACGAACCTGGACGCGGCGTGGGGCGGCGTGTCGTTCGCGCTCGCCGAGACGCTGGGCGTCGAGGACCCGGAAGTCCTCGCCCCGCTCGACGGCGTGATGCGGAAGGTGGTCGTGTTCGCGCCCACCGATGCCGCCGACGCCGTCCGCGCGGCGCTCGACGCGGGCGGGGCGGGCGCGATCGGAGCGTACTCGGGTGCCAGCTTCTCGACCGGCGGCGTCGGCCGGTTTACGCCGGGGCCGGACGCCCGCCCCGCCATTGGGACCGCGGGCGGGGCGGAGGAGGCGGTCAACGAGGTGCGCATCGAGGCCGTCGTGCCGTCGTGGGGCGTCGGGCGCGTGCTGAAGGCGGTCACCGCGGCGCACCCGTACGAGGAGCCGGCGGTCGACGTGTTCGAGGTGCAGACGCCGGCGACGCGGCACGGGTACGGCGTCGTGGGCCGCCTCCCCGCGCCGGAGCCGCTGCCGGCATTCCTGGCGCGCGTGGCCGAGCGGCTGGGGGCCGGCGCGCTCCGCTACGTCGGCGACGACGCGGCGACGGTCGAGCGCGTAGCGGTGTGCGGCGGCTCGGGGCTGTCGTTCCTGGGCGCCGCCCTCGCGTCGGGCGCCGACGCCTACGTGACGGCCGACGTGACGTACCACCGCTGGTTCGAAGCGCTCGGGCCGAACGGCGCGCCCCGGATCGCGCTCGTCGACGCCGGGCACTACGAGACGGAGGCGATGACGGAAGGGCTCGTCGCCCGCCACCTCCGGGCCGCCCTCCCCGCCCTCGACGTGGCCACGACGCGGCACCGGACGTCGCCGATGAAGACGTTCGTGGGGTA
>NZ_JAVRHT010000007.1:0-113052 GCF_031846415.1 Rubrivirga litoralis
CGGGCGGGGCGGACGCGGGCGGGGCGGACGCGGGCGGGGTGGGGAGCCGCAAGGTAGGCCTCGACGCCGCGGCCGGCGCTAGGTTCGCGCGCCCCACCCCGCCCCGCCATGCCTTACGACGGCCCGTTCTACGACACGTACCACGGCGAGTCCGCCCGCTCGGCCGCCGCCTTCGCCGCGCGCCTCGCGGGCGAGTTGGGGCCGCGGAGCGTCCTCGACGTTGGGTGCGGCATCGGGACCTGGCTCCGGGCGTTCGGCGAGGCCGGCGCCGACACGCTCGTCGGCGTCGACGGCCCCTACGTCGACCCGGGGCAGCTCCTCGTCCCGGCGGACCGCTTCGTCGCGGCCGACCTCACGCGGCCGCTCGCGCTCCCCGACCGGCTGCCCCAGACGTTCGACCTCGCCGTGTCGATGGAGGTGGGCGAGCACCTCCCCGCCCGCGCCGCCCAGACGCTCGTCCGGTCGCTCACGGCCCGCGCGCCCGTCGTCCTGTTCTCGGCGGCCATCCCGCACCAGGGCGGCACCGACCACGTCAACGAGCAGTGGCCGAGGTACTGGACCCGCCGGTTCGCCGGCGAGGGCTACCTCACGGTCGACCGGCTGCGCCCCGCGTTCTGGGACGACGACCGCGTGGCGTACTACTACGCCCAGAACGCCTTCCTCTTCGTCCGCGAGAGCGCGCTCGGCGACCACCCCGCCCTCGCCCCGTTCGTCGTCGACCCCGACGATCCGACGCTCGACCGGGTCCACCCGCGGAAGTGGGCCGAAGCCAACGACCCGCGGCGGCGGCCGCTCCGGGGCGTGCTCGCCGCGCTCCCGCACGCGGCGCGGAACGCTATCGCCCGGCGCGTCGGTCGGCGCTAGCGCAACGTTCCGGTAGGTACAGGGTACTCGGTACGGAGTACGTGCGCGTCGAGGTCGGATCGGACCGTACCCCGTACCCCGTACCCCGTACCCACCCCGAGGGTGCCCTAGGCGGTCCCCGTCGAGCCGAACCCGCCGGCCCCGCGCGCGGTCGCGTCGAGGGCGTCGGCGCGCACGAGGCGGACGCGTTCGTAGCGGGCCACGACGAGCTGCGCAATCCGCTCGCCCCGCTCGACCCGGAACGGCTCCGGCCCATGGTTGACGAGAAGCACGCCCACTTCGCCGCGGTACGAGCTGTCGACCGTTCCCGGGCTGTTCAGGACCGTCACGCCGTGGCGGAACGCGAGCCCGGAGCGCGGGCGGACCTGGCCCTCGGTCCCCTCCGGGAGCGCGACCTGGAGCCCGGTCGGGACGAGCGCGAACGCACCCGGCGCCAGCGTGATCGGCTCGCCGTCGGGGACGGCCGCGCGGAGGTCGAGGCCCGCCGAGCCGGGCTCGGCGTGGGCGGGGAGGTCCAGGCCCTCGCCGTGAGGGAGGACGGTCACAGAAACGTCGGTCATAAAAATCTCCACCCCGCCCCGCCCAAACCGCACGGGCGGGGCGGAGGGGGCGCGGGCGGGGTGGCTAGGCGGCGACGGACGTGGACTCGGCCTTGGCCATCATCCGCTTGAACGGGCCGGCGACGAAGAAGAACACGACGCCGGCGGCGATCGCGATGGCGGCCACGAGGCCCATGAACGACGGGAGCTCCATCGTCTCGTAGAACGACGCGATAAAGCCGGCGATAAAGTTGCCGACCGACGCGCCCAGGAACCACACGCCCATCATGAGCGACGACACGCGGGCCGGGGCCAGCTTCGTCATCGCGCTCAGGCCGACCGGCGAGAGCGTGAGCTCGCCGAGCGTGTGGAGCAGGTAGGTCAGGACCAGCCACCACGGCGAGACCTGGGCGCCGCTGCCGGCCGCGATCCCGGCCCCGACCATGACCACGAACCCGAGCCCGAGGAGCACGAGGCCGATCCCGAACTTGGTCGGGCTCGCCGGGTCCTTCCCGCGCCGCCCGAGCGAGACCCAGATGGCGGCCACGACGGGCGCGATCGTGAAGATGAAGAAGGCGTTGGCCGACTGGAACCAGGCCGCCGGGATCGCTCTGAGCCCCGACGGCAGGAGCTCGAGGCCGGGGATCCACGCGAGCCAACTGGGCAGGACGCGGTCGGTCGATTCCTGCGCGAACAGGTTGAGGCTCGTCCCGGCCTGCTCGAAGGCGGCCCAGAAGATGGCGGCGCCGACGAACAGGAGGCCGATGAGGTAGAGCCGCTTCCGCTCGGCCTCCGTCCAGTAGTCGCGCGAGAACAGCCACCCGAACAGGCCGAGCACGATGGCGAGCAGGACGACCGTGTAGACCGTCGTGATGGCTTCGGCCGTCTGCGCGATCACGCCGGCCGCCATCAGGCCGCCCAGGACGGCGACGAGCACGACGACGGCCCCGAGCCCTTTCAGGAACGACCCGCGCGCCGCGCTCTTCTCAGCCACCGCCTCGGCCGTCAGCGCGCCGACGTTGCCGAGCTGCTTCCCGAACAGGACGTAGACGATCATCCCGACGGCCATCCCGACGCCGGCCGCCGCGAACCCGTAGTGCCACCCGTAGTTGACCGCGAGCGCGCCGCAGACGAGCGGGGCGGCAAACGCGCCCATGTTGATCCCCATGTAGAAGATCGTGAACCCGGCGTCGCGGCGGGCGTCCTCGGCCGGGTAGAGCTGGCCGACCATGACCGAGATGTTCGGCTTGAGCAGGCCGGTCCCGAGCACGATCAGTCCAAGCCCGGCGTAGAAGAACGCCGTCGTCGGCACGGCCATCGTGAAGTGGCCGAGGGCGATCACCGTCCCGCCGATGAGCACGCTCCGCCGCTGGCCCAGGAGCCGGTCGGCGATCCATCCGCCGGGGAGGTTGACGAGGTAAACGAGCGACGTGTAGAACCCGTAGATGAGCGCCGAGGTCGCCACGTCGTAGCCCAGCCCGCCGTCGACCGTCTGGGCCGTCATGAACAGGACGAGGAGCGCCCGCATCCCGTAGTACGAGAACCGCTCGAAGAGCTCCGTAAAGAACAGGTTCGAGAGGCCGAGCGGGTGCCCGAAAAAGCGCGTGTCGTTCGCGCCGATCGCGACCGGGGCGGCCGCCGCGCCGCCGGCGGCGGCGATCTCGTGGGCCGCGAGGTCGGTCGAGGCCTCGGCGTCGGGTCCTTTGCTCATGTTGTCGGTGGGGCGGGGTGGCGTTCCTAGGGCGTGAAGATAGAGGCGGGGCGGGGTAGGCTGCTCCCCCAGCCGCCCCGCCCGGCCGCGGCGTCACGCCCCGAGCCGGTCCGCCTCGTTCGCCACCCGCCGCCGCCCCGCTCCACCGGAGCGGCCGGTGAAGTTGGGGCGGGGCGGCGCCTCCACCCCGCCCGCGCTCGGCCGGACCACGGGCAGGGCGACCGCACTCTGCCCCACCCCGCCCGAGCGGGGTGGCGCCGGCTGGCCCCGCGCCGCCTAGCCTACTCGATGGTCCACGTCTCGCCCGACGCCAGGAGCGCGGCGAGGTCGCCCGGCCCCTTCTCGGCCGTCACCGCCGCCACCTGCTCGTTGAGGAGCGCGTCGTACGTCGGCCGGTCCTCGCGGTAGAGGACGCCGAACGGGCGCGGCAGGTCGGGGTCCCAGAACATCTGGCTCGTGACGAGGAGCGCGAGCGCCTTGTCGGTCGAGTCGTAGACGACGCAGTCGTCGGCCGTCACCGCCCCGCCCAGGTCCGCCGACCGCAGGCGGAGGCCGTCGAGCACGATCCCCTTGTCGCCGTTCGCGTACGTCATCGGCTGACCGTCCTCGACGAAGACCGTCCTGAGCGGCTTCGAGTCGCGCTCGGTAAAGTCGAAGAAGGCGCCGTCGTTGAAGATGTTGCAGTTCTGGTAGACCTCGACGAACGACGTGCCGCGGTGGGCGTGGGCCGCCTTGAGGACCGTCTGCATGTGCTTCGGGTCGCGGTCGAGCGTCCGCGCGACGAACGTGCCGTCGGCGCCGAGCGCGAGGGCGGCCGGGTTGAACGGGTGGTCGAGCGACCCGTACGGGCTCGACTTCGTGACCTTGCCCACCTCGGACGTCGGCGAGTACTGGCCCTTGGTGAGCCCGTAGATCTGGTTGTTGAACAGGAGGACTTGCAGGTCCACGTTGCGGCGGAGCATGTGCGCCGTGTGGCCAGCCCCAATGGAGAGCGCGTCGCCGTCGCCGGTGACGACCCACACGTCGAGCTCGGGCCGCGTCGACTTGAGGCCGAGCGCGACGGCCGGCGCGCGGCCGTGGATGGAGTGGAAGCCGTACGTGTCCATGTAGTACGGGAAGCGCGACGAGCACCCGATGCCCGACAGGAACACGACGTCCTCCTTGCGCTCGGCCAGCTCGGGCAGCGCCCGCTGCACGGCGGCCAGCACGGCGTAGTCGCCGCAGCCGGGGCACCACCGGACGTCCGCCCCGCTCACGAAGTCCTTCCGCGACAGCACCGGGAGCCCGAGCGCCGCGCCGTCGCCCTCGGGATCGACCACGCGCGCCGCGGGCGGGGCGGCGGGCCGCGGCGCCCCGGGCGGTCGCGCCGGCTTCCGCACGGGCGGCCCCGCAGGTTTGGCGCCGCCCCGCCCCGCCCCTGGCGGGAGCGTCGGTTTGCGGTCCGCCGGTTTGCGGCCCGCCCCGCCCTCGGTCGTGGGCGGGGTGGCGTCGTCGGGGCCGGTCTCGGGGATCGCCGGGAGGTCCGGGCCGTCGCCGGCCGAGGGCGAAGCCGGCGCCTCGACGGGGTACTCTTTGCCGGCGGGCTCGGGCGTGTCGGGCCGGGCGCCTTTCTGTCCGCGCGGCTGGGGCGGCTCGCCACCGGGGCGGGGGTCGTCAGTCATGGGTAAAGGGTGATGAGTGACGGGTGATGGGCAACTGCGTAAAGCTTCGGGCGGGGCGGTACAGGGCGAGGCGGGCGCGCGGTCGGTCCACCGCCCCGCCCGTCCCTGCAAGCGCTGCGGGCGGGGTGACAAGCACTGCGGGCGGGGTGGAGAGCCTCTTGCTCATTACCCGTCGCCCGTTACTCGTTACACCTCACCCATCGCCCGGATCGCCGCCTCGATCTCGCGGGCCTGGAACGGCAGCCCCTGCACTTTGGCGAGGCTCTGGGCGTCCACCAGAAAACGGTCGCGGAGGACGCGGACGAGCTGGCCGTTGTTGAGCTCGGGCACCAGGACGTGCTGGTAGCGGCCGAACGCCTCCTCCAGCCCAGGCGAGAGCGGATTGAGCCACCGCAGGTGGACGTGCCCCACGCGGAGGCCGTCGGCGTTCGCGCTCGCGACGGCCTTTTTGATGGCGCCGTACGTCGAGCCCCAGCCGACCACGAGGACGTCGCCGGCGCCGTCGTCGGCCGGGTCGCCCTCGACCTCGACGGGCGGGAAGTCTCGGGCGATCCGGGCCACCTTCTCCGCCCGCGTCTCGGTCATCCGCTGGTGGTTTTCGGGGTCGTAGCTGACGCCGCCCGTGCGCGCGTCCTTTTCGAGCCCGCCGATCCGGTGCTCCAGGCCCGGCGTGCCCGGCGGCGCCCAGCCGCGCGCGAGCGTGGCCTCGTCGCGGACGTAGGGGAGGAACGCGCCGTCCTCGGCGCGGGCCGCCGTGTCGGGCTCGGCGAAGGCGACGTCGATGTCGGGGAGCGCGGCGGCGTCGGGGACGAGCCACGGCTCGGACCCGTTGCCCAGGTAGCCGTCCGAGAGCAGGACGACCGGCGTCATGTAGCGGAGGGCGATGCGGGCGGCGTGGAAGGCGGCGTAGAAGCACTCGCCCGGCGTCTTCGGCGCCAGGACCGGCGTCGGCGCGTCGCCGTTGCGGCCGTAGAGGGCCATGAGGAGGTCCGACTGCTCCGTCTTCGTCGGCATCCCGGTCGACGGCCCCGCCCGCTGCACGTCGACGACCACGAGCGGGAGCTCGACCATCGTGGCCAGCCCCATGAACTCGCTCTTGAGCTCCATGCCCGGCCCCGACGTCGCCGTCACGCCCAGCGCCCCTCCGAACGAGGCGCCGACCGCGCTGCCGACCGCCGCGATCTCGTCCTCGGCCTGGACCGTCCGCACGCCGAAGCTCTTGTACTTGGCGAGCGCGTGGAGCACGTCCGACGCCGGCGTGATGGGGTACGTCCCGTAGAACAGGTCGCGGCCCGACTTCACGGACGCCGCCACGAGCCCGAGCGCGAGCGCCTCGTTGCCTGTGATGGCCCGGTAGGTCCCGGGCGGGAGGTCGGCCGGCGCCACCTCGTAGCGCGCGACGAAGCTTTCCGAGACGTCGCCGTAGTGGTAGCCCTTGTCGAGCGCGCGGAGGTTGGCGTCGCGGATCGCGGGGACCTTCGAGAACTTGGACCGGATCCACGCCCGCGCCGGCTCGACGGGCCGCGTGTAGAGCCAGAGCGCGAGCCCGAGCGCGAACATGTTCTTGGCCCGGTCGATCTCCTGCTTGCTCAGCCCGGTGTCCGCGAGCGCCTCGTGCGTGAGCCGCGTGAGCTCGACGTCGTGGCGCTCGTAGCCGTCGAGCGTGCCGTCCTCCAGCGGGTTCTGGTCGTAGCCGGCCAGCCCCAGGTCGCGGTCGCCGAACGCGTTGGCGTTCACGAGCACCGCCCCGCCCGGCCGCACGCGCGGCAGGTTCACCTTGAGCGCCGCCGGGTTCATGGCGACCAGCAGGTCGACGGCGTCGCCCGGCGTGAGGACGGGCGTGGACCCGAAGTGGAGCTGGAAGCCGGAGACGCCGTAGAGCGTCCCGGCCGGCGCGCGGATCTCGGCCGGGAAGTCGGGGAGCGTGGCGAGGTCGTTGCGCGCGTGGGCCGTCGCGAGCGTGAACTGGGACCCCGTGAGCTGCATCCCGTCGCCCGAGTCGCCGGCGAACAGGACGACCACGTCGTCGCGGCTCTCGGTCGGGCGCGTGCCCTCGGGGGGCGGGGCGGAGTCGGTGTCGGTCATGGGTCCGGTACCGCGCCGCGCCGCCCGGAGATTCACGGCGCGGGCGGGGTGGGAGGGGGGAGGGCGCCCGTGGCGCCCGTTTCGCGCCCTTTTAACGGCGCCTTGGCGGCAACGTCTTCGGGCGGGGCGGGGCGATTCGCTGCGCCCGCCCCGCTCGGGGGGAACAGGGTGGGGGCGCCGTCGGGTACCACGGTCCCCGTCAGGGGTCCCCCGCGGGTCCCGGCCCCATGCCCCACCCTTTCTGCGACCTGTTCCCCCGGCCCAAGCCGGTTGTGGCGGTCCTCCACGTGGGGCCGTCGCCGGGCGTGCCGGGGAGCCGCGGCGTCGGGGCGGCCGTCGACCGGGCGGTCGCCGAGGCCCGGCTGCTCGTGGACCTGGGCGTCGACGGGCTCCTGGTCGAGAACGCCCACGACGCGCCGGCGCTGGCGGGCGACGAGGTCGGCCCCGAAGTTGTCGCGTTCCTGACGCGCGTGGCCGCCGGCGTGCGCCGCCACGCCGGGCGGCTGCCGGTCGGCGTCCGCGTGCTCCACTCGTCGCGGGCCGCGCTGGCCGTCGCGCACGGGGCCGGCTGCCACTTCGTCCGCGTCGACGGGTGGGCCGAGGACCCAGGCGAGCCCGCCCGTTTCCACCGCTACCGCGCGCTCCTCCAGACGGACCTCCCCGCCCTCGCCGACGTCCGCCCGGACGGGCTCGACGACGTGCCCGCGCTCGTCGCCGCCGTCGAGGCCGGGCGGCCCGACGCGCTCCTCGTGCTCGGCCCCCGCGTCGGCGTGCCGCCCCGCCCGGGCGTCGTCGAGGAGGCCCGCGAGCACGCGGCGCTCCCCCTGTTCTTCGGGGGCGGGGTGGACGCCGACGCCTTCCCCGCCGTCGTCGACCTGGCCGACGGGTTCCTCGTCGGGAGCGGGCTCAAGGAGCGGGGACGCTGGCAGGGGCCGGTGTGCGAGCCCCGCGTGCGCGCGCTCGTCGGCGCCGCCGAATACGCCCGAGGCCAGGAGGTCCGCCAGTAATGTTCTCCTACGACGCCACGACCGAGGCCGTCACCGTCTCCGTCCGCCCGGCCTACCTCGACGACCAATCCGACGTGCTGGCGGGGCGGTTCGTCTTCGCCTACGTGGTCCGCATCGAGAACGGCGGGGCCGACGAGGTCCAGCTCCTCCGCCGGCGGTGGGTGATCACCGACGGGCGCGGGCACGTCCAGGAGGTCGAGGGGGCGGGCGTGGTCGGCCAGCAGCCGACGATCGCGCCCGGCGGCGACCACGAGTACCAGTCGTTCTGCGTGCTCCCGACGTTTGAGGGCACCATGCACGGGTCGTACCTCATGCAGCGCGAGAACGGCGCCCGGTTCCACGCGCAGATCCCGCGGTTCCACCTAAGGGCGCTCGCCAACTAGGCGCCGCCCCGCCCGAACGGCCCGTGGTCCAGCAAGACGTCATTCTCCGCCAGGTCCAGCAGCTCGCGCAGGCGCTCGCGCTGGCGCTGTTCCACAAGCGGGCGGAGCAGCCGGAGCAGGCCCAGGAGGCGCTCGCCGCCGGCCTGGCGGGCGCCCTGGGGCTGGAGCTGGAGGCCCTGTGCCGGCTCCCCCGCGAGGACGTGCTCGCGCGGTGTCTCCCCGACGGCGCGCGCTCCGACGAGAGCGCCCTCGCGGTGGCGGACGTGCTCCGGGAAACGGACTCCGCGGCGGGGTGGCGGCGGGCGCTGTGGCTGTACGAGGCGGTGCTCTCCTCGGGCGGGGCGGTCCCGTTCGATGTGCACGAGCGGATCGAGGCCCTGCGCGCGCGGCTCCCGTAGCGGCCGCCCCGGCGGCGCCGGGGCGGGGCGGCCCGTCACCCCGCCCCGCCCAGGACGTCGCGGGCCACGTCCTCGGGCGTCCGCCGCGGCCGCACGAGGTCGAGCGTTCCGTCGGGGCGGAGGACGACCGTGGCCGGCGGCGGGCGGAGGTTGTACGTCGACCCCATCGACGCCCCGTAGGCGCCGGCGTCGAGGACCGCGAGCAGGTCGCCGCGGCGGATCTCGGGGACCTCGCGCCCGCGCGCGAACAGGTCGCCCGACTCGCACACGTTGCCGGCCACGTCGTAGGGGCGGGGCGGTCCTCCCGGGTTCGAGAGGTTGACGAGCGCGTGGTAGGCGTCGTAGAGCGCCGGCCGCAGAAGGTGGTTGAAGCCCGAGTCGGTGCCGGCAAACACGCGCTCGCCCGTGTCCTTCAGCGTGTGCACGCGCGTGAGGAGCACGCCGGCCTCGGCGACGAGGTAGCGGCCGGGCTCGAACCACACGTCGACGTCGCCCCGCCCCGCCCGCGCCAGGCGGTCGAGGGCGGGGCGGGCGACGTGGTCGCGGAGGGCAGCCGGCTCGAAGCCGGCCTCGCCCGGCCGGTACGCCACGCCCATGCCGCCGCCGCCGTCGACGAACCGGAGGTCGGGAAAGTGCCCCACCACGCCGAGCAGCGCGTCGACGGCCGGCCACAGCTCGGCCGCCGAGCGCACGCCGCTCCCCACGTGCTGGTGCACGCCGACCACGCGGAGCCCGCGCCGCGCGGCGGCCTCGGCGACCGCCTCGGCCTGGCCCAGCGCCACGCCGAACTTGGACGCCGCCCCGCCCGTGACCACGTGCCGGTGGTGGCCGGCCCCGACGCCGGGGTTGAACCGGACGCACACCTCGGCGCCCGGGTGGCGGTCGCCGAACGCGGCCACGCGCTCGGCGTCGTCGAGGTT
Source organism: Rubrivirga litoralis (assembly GCF_031846415.1). Classification (NCBI taxonomy): domain Bacteria; kingdom Pseudomonadati; phylum Rhodothermota; class Rhodothermia; order Rhodothermales; family Rubricoccaceae; genus Rubrivirga; species Rubrivirga litoralis. The sequence continues at coordinate 9,569 of NZ_JAVRHT010000007.1, forward strand.
GGGGAGCACGCCGGCCTCGGCGGCCGCGTCGAGCTCGGCGTCGGTCGTGCTCGTGGTCGTGAACAGGATGCGGGAGGCGTCCACGCCGAGCGCCCGGAGCAGGGCCACCTCGCCCAGCGACACGGCGTCGAACCCGAACCCCTCGTCGGCGATCACGCGCAGGAGCGCGGGCGTCGGGTTGGCCTTGAGCGCGTACAGGAGCCGCGTGGGGAGCCCGTCGAGCGCGTCGCGGAGCGCCCGGCACCGCTCGTGGACGGTCGCCTCGGCGTAGACGTAGGTCGGCGTCCCGAACCGCTCGGCGGCCTCGCGGAGGGCGTCGGCGTGGGCCGCGGGCTTGGGGGGCGGGGTGGCGTCCATGCGGGCAGACCCGGCGGGCGGGGCGGGAGAAGAGCCGCCCCGCCCCAGTGTACGCCGCCGGCTACCCCGCCTGGACGTGGATGAGCGTTCCGTCGTTGGCCGTCAGCAGGATCTCGCGGCCGTCGTCGCTCTGCCCGTACGACGCGATCGCGTCGGGGAACACCTCGGGCGGGGTCCCCATGTGGAACAGGGCGTCGGCGACGACGCCCCAGTCCTCGGGCGTCAGCGCGACGACGGCCTCGCCGCCTTCGGTGACGTAGGGGTAGTAGGCGAGGACCTTGTTGAGGTGGTTGATCGCCTGCTTGACGTGGAGGCCAGGATCCATGAGTATGCGGAATGACGAGCGATGAGCCGAAGGCCGGAGGCGCCAACGGCGAAGGGGGAATGGCCGGGCGGGGCGGAAAGGTCCCGGCCGTCGGGGCGGGGTGGACAACTCCTGAACAACTCGCCGCACTCCCGGTGGCGCCGTCGGGGCGGGGTGGCCATCTTCCCGTACCCCGTACCCCGTACCCCGTACCCGATGCCCGCCGCCCCGCCCGCCGCCGCCCCGCCCCCGTCGACCGACGCGACCACGACGGCCGCCGAGGAGGCGTACCTCGGCGTGGTCCGCCGCGTGCTGGAGCGGGGCGTGCGTAAGGCGAACCGGACGGGGACCGACACGCTCTCGCTCTTCGCCGAGCACTACAGCGTGGACCTGGCCGAGGGCTACCCGCTGCTCACGACGAAGAAGGTCTTTTTCGACTCCATGCTCCGCGAGGTCCTGTGGTACCTCTCCGGCGCCGAGCACGTCCGCGAGCTGCAGCGGCACACGAAGATCTGGGACGCCTGGGCCGACGACGCCGGCGACCTCCAGACGGCCTACGGCCGGTTCTGGCGCCGCTTCCCAGTCCCCGACGCGGGCGCTACCGTGGGCGGGGAGGTCTGGGCCGACGCCGAGCACCCGAACGTCCGCCGCGAGTCGGGCGGGGCGCTCGCGTTCGACCAGCTGGGCTACGTCGTCGACACGCTGCGCACGGACCCCATGAGCCGGCGGCTCGTGGTGAGCGCGTGGCACCCGGCGAACGCGGCCGTCAGCCGGCTCCCGCCGTGCCACTACACGTTCTGCTTCAACGTCGAGCCGGTCGAGGGCGGGGCGGACCGGCTCCACTGCCACCTCACGCAGCGGAGCGCGGACCTCGCGCTGGGCGTCCCGTTCAACCTCGCCTGCTACGCGCTGCTCACGCAGGCGCTGGCCCAGATCGTCGGCATGGCGCCGGGCCGCTTCGCCCACACGCTCGTCGACGCCCACGTCTACGTCGACCACGTCGAGGGCCTGGAGGAGCAGCTGTCGCGCACGCCCCGCCCCGCCCCGCGCCTTTCCATCGCCCGCCACGCCGACGGCTCCCCCAAGGGCCTGGACGACCTCGCCTTCGAGGACTTCTCGGTCGAGGGCTACCGCCCCGCCCCCGCCATCCGCTTCCCGGTCGCGGTGTAGGGCGCGCTGCGCGCAGGAAATACGGACAGGGACGGGCCGAGGGCGGAGCGGCCTGTGGCGCGAGCGGGGCGGGGCGGTCATCTTGCCCGTACCCCGTACCCCGTACCCCGTACCCCGCCCATGTCCGAACTCGTCGTCATCGCCGCCGTCGCCGAGGCGCCCGGCTCCCCGTCCGACCGGCTCATCGGCGACGGGATGGACCTGCCGTGGCACCTGCCGGCCGACCTCCGCCGGTTCAAGGCGCTCACCGTCGGCTCGCCGCTCGTGATGGGGCGGCGGACGTTCGAGAGCCTGCTGCACCAGTTTGGCCGCCCGCTCCCCGACCGCGAGAACGTGGTCCTCACGCGGCACCCGACCCAGGTCGACCACCCGGGCATCCACGTCTACGGCGGGCTCGACCTGGCGCTCGACGCCTTCGCCGACCGCGAGCGCGTGTTCGTCGGGGGCGGGGCGTCGGTCTACGGCGAGGTTCTGGGCGAGGGCGGCGGCCCGGTCCTCGCCGACCGCCTCGAGCTCACGCTCGTCGAGGGCGCCTTCGAGGGCGACACGTTTTTCCCGCCCTACCGGCACCTCCTGGAGGCCGAGGGCGGCCCGTTCCGGCTCGACGCCTCGGAGCGGCACGCGGCCGAGGGCGACCGCCCCGCGTTCCGGTTCGAGACCTACGTCCGCGCCTGACCACCCCGCCCGTGCAGCCCCGAGGGCGGGGCGGCTCAGGCCCGGACTCTGTGCGGAAGCGGGGGCGGGGCGGGCCGTGCGTTCCCTGAAGCGCGCGTGGGGGCCGAACCCGCCGCGCCGCCGCGCCGTCGGACGCGTCCCCTTCCACCCCGCCCCCTCACCCCCATGGCCGACACGCCGAACCAGTACGCGATCCAGGACCCGCTCACGCAGTACCCCCGCCCGCCCTTCCCCCGCCAGCCGCAGGAGGCGCCGGGGTCGATCGCGGACATGGACCCCCGCCCCGACCACGGCGAGGAGAGCTACCGCGGGTTCGGGCGCATGGAGGGCCGCAAGGCGCTCATCACCGGCGGCGACTCCGGCATCGGCCGGGCGGCGGCGATCGCCTACGCCCGCGAGGGCGCGGCCGTCGCCATCAACTACCTGTCGGAGGAGCAGGCGCCCGACGTCCGCTCGCTCGTGGACCTGATCGAGGGCGAGGGCGGCACGATCGTCACGCTCCCCGGCGACCTCACGGACGAGGCGTTCTGCAAAAAGCTGATCCACGACGCCCACGAGGCGCTGGGTGGGCTCGACGTGCTCGTCAACAACGCGGGCAAGCAGACGTCGCAGCCGTCGATCGCGGACATCACGACCGAGCAGTTCGACCGGACGTTCAAGACGAACGTCTACGCCATGTTCTGGCTGTCGAAGGAGGCCATCCCGCTGCTCCCGGCCGGCGCGTCGATCATCAACACGACCTCGATCCAGGGGTTCAAGCCGTCCGACAACCTGCTCGACTACGCCTCGACCAAGTGGGCCATCATCGGGTTCACGAAGTCGCTCGCCAAGCAGCTCGCCGAAAAGGGCATCCGCGTCAACGCGGTCGCGCCCGGCCCGTTCTGGACGCCGCTCCAGCCGTCGGGCGGCCAGCCGCAGGACAAGGTCGAGCAGTTCGGGTCCGAGGTCCCGCTCGGGCGCCCGGGACAGCCGGCCGAGATCGCGCCGACCTACGTGTTCCTCGCCACCCAGGAGGCCGGCTACATCACGGGCGAGGTGTTCGGCGTGACCGGCGGCAACCCGACGACCTAGAGCAAGGGGGTACGGGTACTCGGTACGAGGTACGGGCGCCCAGCTCAGAGTGAGCCATACCTCGTACCCCGTATCCACCCGAAGGATGATCTAGGCGCGCTTCGGGGCGGACGCTGAACGGGCGGGGTGGGCCGCCCCGCCCGATGCTCCCCGCCCACGGCTGAGGGCGGGGCGGTCGGCGTACACTGCCCGCCCGCTCCCCGTCGCCGATGCCGACCGCGTCGCCCCCCTGGCTCCGCGCCGCCGTGCTCCTGACCGCCGCCCTCGCCGGTGCTGCGTGCGCCGACGCGCCCCGCCCCGCCCCCTCCGCCCCGCCCGCGCGCCCGAGCGCGGCCATTCGGCTCCCCGACGCGGCCGTCCGCCGGCTCGTCGCCGAGGACCCGCTGTGGGCCGACGCCCTCCGCATCCACTACGACGCCGTCGTGGTCGACGGCCACGTCGACACGCCGTCGCTCATGGTCGACGAGGGGTACGCGTTCGGCGAGCGCCACGCGCCCGAGGCTGGGCGCGCGCACGTCGACCTGCCGCGGATGGTCGAGGGCGGGCTGGACGCCGCGTTCTTCGCGCTCTACGTCAGCCGCACCTTCGGCGAGGGGCCGGAGGCGACGGCGCGAGCGCTCCTCCAGGCCGACGAGATCGAGCGCCAGGTGGCGGCTCTCGACGGCGCCGAGGTCGCGCGCACGGCCGCCGACGTCCGCCGCCTCGCGCGGGCGGGGCGGACGGCCGTTCTGCTCGGGCTCGAAGGCGGCCACGCGCTCCAGGCGAGCCCCGAGGTGCTGCAGGCGCTAGTCGGGCGGGGCGTCCGCTACGTCACGCTCACGCACACGAACACGAACGCCTGGGCCGACGCCTCGACCGACTCGGCGCGGTGGGGCGGGCTGAACGAGACCGGGCGGGCGCTCGTCCGCGAGATGAACCGGCTGGGCGTGCTCGTCGACCTCTCGCACGTGAGCGACGAGGCGTTCTACGACGCCCTGGAGACCACGGAGGCGCCGGTCATTCTCAGCCACTCGTCCGCGCGGGCGCTCCACGACCACGTCCGCAACGTGACCGACGACATGCTCCGGGCCGTCGCGGACAACGGCGGCGTGGTCCTCGTCAACTTCTACCCGGAGTACGTGGGGAGCGGCCGCGTCACGACCGGCCACGTCCTCGACCACATCGAGCACATCGCCCGCGTGGCCGGCGTCGACCACGTCGGGCTGGGGAGCGACTTCGACGGCGTCCCGACGCTGCCCGAGGGGTTGGAGGACGTGACGCGGCTGCCCTGGGTCACGTACGGCCTCCTCCGGCGCGGCTTCTCCGAGGCCGACGTCCGCAAGATCCTGGGCGAGAACGCGCTCCGCGTGCTGGAGGCGGCGGAGCGGGTGGCCGAGCAGTAGGACGCCCCGCCTTTGTACCGGTTCTGAAGGGTTGTGCGCCACCCCGCCCTCACTCTGTCCCTCTCCCAGAAGGAGAGGGGACCTCGTAGTGACACTGAGAGCGGGGTGGACGACGTCGCAACAGCTCAGCGATCGGGTCCTACCGCTCGGCCGGCGCCCGCAGCACGCGGTCGGCCACGGCCGGGTCGCCGCTGTTGGGGGCGGGGCGGATCCCGAGCGCCTCGGCCAGCACGTCGTACACGTCGACGGCCGAGAACGGCGCCACCGTCACGCCGCGGGCGAAGCTCGGGCCGCGCGCGACGAACAGGGCGCCCATGTCGGCCAGCTCGTTGTCGTAGCCGTGGCCGCCGCCGGACGGGCGGTCCGGGTACCGCTCGACGTACTCCCGCGACGAAACCGTCCACCCCTCGTCGGGGACGATGACGACGGGCGGGATACGGCGGCTCGCGCGGTAACGGAACCGCTCCGGCGTCGCCTCGCGGCGGGTCGCGCGGACGTGGGGGACGGCGTCGATCCGGGCCACGAGCTCGTCCACGTCGACGCCGGCCGCGGGCCAGACGCCGGCGGTCTGGCCCCAGACGGCCTCCTCGACCTCGGTCTCCAGGTCCGCGACGTCGTCCAGGACCACGACGCGGTCGGGCGCCAGCGCCGTCATGCCGTGGTCGCTGACGATCACGAGGTCGGTCTGGTCGAGCGCGCCGCGCGCCTCCAGGCCGGCGACGAGGCGCGCGAGCGCGGCGTCGACCTCCTCGATGGCCGCCGCCGTCTCGGGCGCGTCCGGCCCGAAGCGGTGGCCCGCCGTGTCGACGCCCTCGAAGTAGAGTGTCACAAAGCGGTCGCGGCGCGGAGCGGGGCGGCCCGTCCACACGAGCGCCGAGTCCACGCGCGCCGCGTACGGCAGGTCGCCGTCGTAGACCAGCCAGTCGCTCGGGCGGACGCCCCCGATCGCGGCCTCCGACCCGGGCCAGAACACGGTCCCGGCGCGCACGCCCTGGCGCTCGGCCGTCACCCAGATGGGTTCGCCGCCCCACCACCGGACGTCGGCGATGGCCGCCCGGTCCGAGAGCGAGAACCGCCCCGCCCCGCCCGCCGAATCGGGCACGGCCGCGTCGTGCATCGTGTTGTTCACGATCCCGTGGTCCTCGGGGTGCAGGCCCGTCACGAGCGAGTAGTGGTTGGGGAACGTCTTCGAGGGGTAGACCGGGACGAGGCGCTCGGCGCGGACGCCCTCGGCTACCAACCGCCGGAGCGTGGGCGCGGCGACGTCGCCGCGGTCGAGGTAGTCCCAGCGGAACCCGTCGATGGAGACGAGCACGAGGGCGTGCTCGGCGGACGGAACGGCTTCCACCCCGCCCCGCTCGGGCGGGGCGGCGTCGGGGGCGGGGCGGGTCGGCGCGCACGCGGCGAGGGCGGCGGCGAGGAGGACGGCGAACCCAAGTCGGGTCGGTAAGGCCGGGGCGGGGTGGCGCATGGGGAGCGGGAAGGGCGGGCGGGGCAGGAAGGGCAAAAATATGCGGACGCCCGCGCAGGACGCGGCGGGGCGCATCCTTCGCATTAAGCGAGTGTGTCTGCATCGGGGTTTTACCCAACTCCACGGACCCCGCTCCTAGCTTCGCGGCGGCCTCCTCACCCACCTCCTTCCATGCGCAACCTGCTACTCGCTCTCCTCGTGCTGGCCCCGGCCGCCGCGATGGCCCAGGGCACCACGACGTCGACCCTGACGGGCACCGTCACCGACGTCGCTGGCGTCCCGATCCCAGGCGCCAACGTCGTCGCCGTCCACGAGCCCTCGGGCACCCCGTACGGCGCGGCGACGCAGGCCGACGGCCGGTACAGCATCCGCGGCCTCCGCGTCGGCGGGCCGTACACGGTCACGGCCCGGTTCGTCGGCTACGGGGCGACCTCGGTCACGGGCCTCCAGCTCACGCTGGGCCAGACTGAGACGGTCGACTTCGAGCTCGCCGAGGACACGGCCCAGTTGGGGGAGGTCTCGGTCATCGCCATCGACGACCCGATTCTCAGCGGGAGCCGGACCGGCGCCCGGACGACGGTCGACGAGGAGCAGATCGAACGGCTCCCGACCATCAACCGCTCGCTCGCCGACTTTGCCCGCCTCACGCCGCAGGCGGCGACGGGCACCGACGACCAGGTCTCGGTGGCGGGGCGGAACAACCGTTACAACAACATCCAGGTCGACGGGGCCACGCTGAACGACGTGTTCGGGCTCTCGGGCACAGGCGCCCCGGGCGGTCAGGCCAACGCGCAGCCGATCTCGCTCGACGCTGTCGAGACGTTCAACGTTGACATCGCGCCGTTCGACGTCCGGTACAACGGGTTCACGGGCGCCCAGATCAACGCGGTCACGAAGAGCGGGACGAACAACTTCTCCGGTTCGGTCCGCTACCTCGGCCGCAACGAGGCGCTCGTCGGCAGCCTTCCGAGCACCGACGCCATCGGGGAGACCGACGAGTTCGGCGACTTCAGCAACCAGTTCTTCGTCGGGACGCTCGGCGGCCCGATCATCCAGGACAAGCTGTTCTTCTTCGCCAACGCCGAGGTCCAGACGATCACGACCCCGCTCGATGCAGGCGTCCTCGGGTCGTCCTCGTCGAACATCTTCCCGATCGCGGCCGACTCGCTCCAGCGGATCATCGACATCGCCCAGAACCAGTACGGCTACGACCCGGGCACCTTCGACGCCTTCTCGGCCGACACCGACAACCTCAAGCTGCTCGGCAAGCTCGACTGGAACGTGAGCGACGCCAACCGGGCCAGCTTCCGCGTCAACTACGTCGACGCGACCGACGAGGCCGGCGTCGGCCGGGGCCGGCGGAGCTTCGACCTCTCGAACCGCCAGTACAACTTCGCCTCGAAGACGCTCTCCAGCGTCGCCGAGCTCCGCTCGAACTTCGGGGCCGACGCGTACAACGAGGCCCGCCTCGTCTACACCCGCATCCGCGACAGCCGCGACGTCCAGTCCAACCCGTTCCCCCAGGTCGAGATCGACGTGACGTCGCCGTCGGGCGACCCGGACCAGCCCGACCGCGGGACCGTCAACCTCGGGATCGACCGTTTTAGTCAGGCCAACGCGCTCGACCAGGACATCCTGGAGTTCACCGACAACCTCACGCTTACGCGCGGCGCCCACACGGTCACGCTGGGGACGAGCAACCAGTACTACCGCTTCTCGAACCTGTTTATTCAGGATTACTACGGGGCGTACGAGTTCGACTCGATCAACGACTTCGCCGCGGGCGACCCGGCCCGGTTCAACCTCAGCTACTCGCTCCTCGACGACGAGCAGCCGCGGGCCGCGTTCTCGGCGCTCCAGTTCGGGCTCTACGCCCAGGACGAGTACCAGGTCTCGCCGACGCTCGCGCTCACAGGCGGGCTCCGCGTCGATCTCCCTGTCTTCCTCGACACGCCGCTCGACAACCCCGCCTCGGTCGACGCCTTTGGGCTGAGCACGACGGACGTCCCGAACGGGCAGGTCCTGTTCTCGCCGCGCGTCGGGTTCAACTACGCCGTCGACGAGACGCGGTCGACGCAAGTCCGCGGCGGGACCGGCATCTTCTCCGGCCGCGCGCCCTTCGTGTGGGTCTCGAACGTCTACTCGAACACGGGCGTCGACTTTGCGCGCGTCGACACCCGGGACGCCGGCTTTTTCGTGCCCTCGGCGGACCCCTCGGCGCAGCAGGGCGCGGCGCAGAACCTGCCGATTGGCGACACGTCGGAGATCAACCTGCTCGCCGACGGCTTCAAGTTCCCCCAGGTGTGGCGCTCGAACCTCGCGTTCGACCAGCGGCTCCCAGGCGATGTGGTCGCGACGCTCGAAGGGCTCTACACCAAGAACATCAACGATGTCGCGTTCAGGAACCTCAACCTGGAACAGACGGGGACGGCTTTCGACGGCCGCCCGGTCTTCGGCACCGCTGAGTTCGACGGCTTCACGCCTGGCCGCCCCATCCGCGGCCGGACAAGCCTCGTGGACGATCGGTTCACGAACGCGATCCTGCTCGAAAACACGTCGGAGGGGTACGAGTACTTCCTCACGGCCGCGCTGCGGAAGCGGTCTGAAGGCCTCGACGCCGGCCTCTCGTACACCTACGGCCGCGCGACGAACGTGAACAACGGGTCGTCCAGCCGGGCGATCTCGAACTTCCAGTACAACGAGAGCTTCAACCCGAACGCCCAGGAGGTTGGGACGGCGGACTTCGAGGTCCGCCACCGCGTGCTCGGCAACCTCGCCTACCGGGCGGCCTACGCCGACCGCTTCGCGACGACGATCGGGCTCGTCTACGACGGGCGCTCGGGCGAGCCGTTCTCGTGGATCTACGACGGGAACGCGAACGCCGACACCCGCGACGACAACGACCTCGCCTACATCCCGGCGTCGCCGAGCGACATCGTCCTGGTGACGAATAACTACGATGCCTTGGACGCGTTTATCGAAGGCGAGCCGTCGCTGGCCGACAACCGCGGGACGGTGGCCGAGCGGAACTCGGCGCGCTCCTCGTGGCGGAACATCCTCGACCTCCAGCTCACGCAGGAGATCGAGACCGTGCGTGGCCAGAAGGTGGAGTTGACGGCCAACCTGCTCAACGTGCTCAACCTGTTCAACAGCGAGTGGGGTCACGTGCTGTTCCCGGCGTTCAACAACTACCGATTCCTCGACTTCTTCGGCTACGTCGACCAAGACGACATCGGGACGGAGGTGAACGGCGTGACGATTACAGAAGCCGATCTGGGCAAGCCGGTCGTCGCGTTCAACGAGCTCGAAGATGAGAACGCGGACGGCGAGATCGACCGGGACGACCTGTTCTCGCGGTCGAACATCGCGAGCCGCTGGCAGCTCCAGCTCGGCGTCCGGTACACGTTCTAGACCGCCCCGCCCGAGGCGTACGCCTCGGCAGGTAGGACCGGCGCGGCCCCGTCAGCACGTCTGGCGGGGCCGCGCTACGTCCGGGCGGGGCGGTCAGGCTTGGGCGACCGCCGGTCGCCCCTACGGCGGCAGAGCGGGGCGGCGTGCCCGGCGCGGGGCGGGGCGAAACGACAGGCGCCCCCGCCCCGCCCGCGGCGCGGTGGGCGGTCTGCGAACGGCAGCGGGGCGGGGTGGGCGCACGCCCTTCCCCCACCCCGCCCCCTTTCCCTGGGCGGGGCGGCTAGTACCCGACCGCCGCGTCCTGACCGCGCGGGTCCGCCCCGCCCGTGTAGACGCGGCCGGCGCGGGCGGCGCGGATCGTGTCCAGGCCCGACGGGTCGACCGTCTCGTCGGCCCCGCCGTAGCGGACGCGGATGGCGTCGACGCGGCCCCAGTAGCCGTCCGACTCGTCGACGGCCCAGCCGCGCTGGCGGAGCCCGACGACCACGTCGGCGGCCAGCGCCGCGCGCTCGGCCGAGAGCACGTCCGGGAGCCACTGGTGGTGGACGCGCGGGGCGGCGACGGCCTCCTGCACGTCCATCCCGTGGTCGACCACGTTGAGGACCGTCTCGAAGACGGCCGTGATGATGCGCGGCCCGCCCGGGCTCCCGACGACGAGCATCAGCCGGCCTTCGGGGTCCTCGACGATCGTCGGCGTCATGGACGAGAGCATCCGCTTGCCCGGCCCGACCGCGTTGGCCTCGCCCTGCACGAGCCCGAACATGTTGGGCACGCCCGGCGCCGACGTAAAGTCGTCCATCTCGTTGTTGAGGAAGAACCCCGCCCCGCCCACGACCTCGCGCGAGCCGTAGGCCCCGTTGAGCGTGGTCGTGGTCGAGACCGCGAGGCCGTCGTCGTCGACGACCGAGTAGTGCGTGGTCTCGGCGCTCTCGTAGGCCCGCGGGTCGCCGGCGCCGAGCGCGCGGCTCGTGTCGGCCCGGTGCGGGTTGAAGCTGGCCATCCGCCGCCGCGTGTACGCCGGGTCGATAAGGGCGCCGGTCGGGACCGCCGAAAAGTCGGGGTCGCCGAGGTGCTCGGCGCGGTCAGCGAACGCCCGCCGCATGGCCTCGCCCAGCAGGTGGACGTACGCCGACGAGTTGAACCCCATGCCAGCGAGGTCGAACGGCTCGACGGCGTCGAGCATCTGGATCAGCGCCACCCCGCCCGACGACGGCGGCGGCATGGAGAGCACGCGGTGGCCGCGGTAGTGGCCCACGAGCGGGGCGCGCTCGACGGGCCGGTACGCCTCCAGGTCAGCGTGCGTGATGAGCCCACCGCCCCGCTCCTGCTCGGCCACGAGGAGGTCGGCCGTGCGGCCGCGGTAGAACCCGTCGCGCCCCCCGTCGCGGACGCGTTCCAAGACGGCCGCGAGGTCGGGCTGGCGGAACGTGTCGCCCTCGGCGAAGCCGCCCTCGCGCACGAAGTAGCGGGCGGCGCCGGTCGACGAGAACGACCGCGCGTAGCTGTCGAACCGCTCGGCCTGCGCCCGCGAGAGCGCGTACCCGTCGCGGGCGAGGCCGATGGCCGGGGCGAGGACGTCGGCGAGCGGCAGCCGCCCGTAGCGCTCGTGCGCGTAGAGGAGCCCGGCGACGGCGCCCGGCACGCCCGACGCGAGCGCCCCGCGCCGGCTGAGGTCGGGCCGGATGGCCCCGGTCGAGTCGTCGATGAACAGGTCGCGCGTGGCGGCGGCCGGCGCCGTCTCGCGGTAGTCGACCGCCGTGGCGGTCCCGTCGGGGAACCGGACCACCATGAACCCGCCGCCGCCGACGTTTCCGGCGATGGGGAACGTGACGGCGAGCGCGAAACCCGTCGCCACGGCCGCGTCGACGGCGTTCCCGCCGGCCTGCATCACGTCGACGCCGGCCTGCGAGGCGTGGGCCTCGGCCGAGACGACCATCCCCCGCTCGGCCCGCACGGGCGCGGGCGCCGGCGACCGCTGCGCGCGGCACGACGTCCCCCAGACGAGGGCGAGGACCAACAGGGCGAGGGCGGGGCGGTGCATGGCGGACCTGAAGGGCGGACCCAAAGGGCAGGGTGGCGGCCGACGAACCTACGCCCGCCCCGCCCCCAGCCGGCGTCCGCCCCGCCCCCGTCTTCTTCCCACCCCGCCCGCACACTTCGGGCGGGGCGGGCGCGAGGGCGGGGTGGATGCAGAGGCGAGGGCGGGGCGCGTGCCAAGGCGAGGGCGGGGCGGTGTGGGCGGGGCGGCCTACCCCTCGGACCCGTCGGCGCGCTCCGGGCCGGCCGTGTGCTCGACGAGGTCGAGGACGCGCGCCAGCTTGTCGGCCCACGACGTCGGCTCGGCGTAGGCGTGGGGCTCGACGGGCGCGACCGCGAGCTCCCAGTCGCGCTTGCCCAGCTCGATGAGCCGCTGGCTCAGGCGGAAGATGTCCTGCGGCTGCACGTTGTCGTCGACCAGCCCGTGCGTCATCAGGAGCGGGTCGTCGAGCCCGTCCGCGAACTCGATGGGCGACGACCGGCGGTAGGCGTCGGGGTCCTGAAGCGGCGTGTTGAGGATGTTCCGCGTGTACGTGTCGTTGTAGTGCGCCCAGTCGGTCACGCTGCGGAGCGCCGCCCCGCCCGCGAAGTGGTCGGGCTCGGTGAAGAGCGCCATGAGCGTGAGGAAGCCGCCGTACGAGCCGCCGTAGATCGTCACGCGCTCCGGGTCGATGCCGAACTCGCGGCCCAGGTAGTCGCTCGCGTCGACGTAGTCCTGGAGGTCGCGGCCGCCCATGTGGCGGTAGACGGCCGTCCGCCAGTCGCGGCCGTAGCCAGCCGAGGCGCGGTAGTCCAGGTCGAGGACGACGTAGCCCAGGTCCGCGAGCAGGTTGTGGAACTGGTACTCGCGGGCGTAGCTGCTCCACCAGCGGTGGGCGTTCTGGAGGTAGCCCGCACCGTGGACGAAGAGGACGGCCCCGCCGTTGGGCGTCACGCCCTCGCGCGGACGGTAGATCCGGGCCGGGACGAGCGCGCCGTCCGACGCCGGGACCTCGACGATCTCGGCGTCGCGCCACGGGTAGGCCCGCCACGCGGCCGTTGTGCTCTCGGTCACGCGCTCGGGCTCAGCGCCCGGCGCCGCGTCTTGCAGGTAGACCTCGGGCGGGGCGGCGGCCTGCGAGTAGAGGAGCGCCAGGCGGTTGCCAGACGGCGCGAGCGCGAAGTCCCACCGGCCCACGCCGTCCGTCAGCCGCTCGCGCTGGGCGAAGCCGTCGCGGCCCGCCGGCATCCGGTAGACGTGGCGCTGGCCGAGGTCGCCCTCGGACGACTGGAAAAACCACGTCTGCCCGTCGCGCGAGAGCGTCGGGCTCTCGACCTCGAACGCGCCCTCGGTGAGCGCGTCGACGGCGCCCGTCACCGGGTCGACGGCGTAGAGGTGGCTCCACCCGGTCCGCTCGCTCTGGAACCAGAACCGGCGGCCGTCGGCCGTCCAGCCGACCGCGCTCGGGCCGCCGCCCCAGTTGATGCCCGGGCCGGCGATCCATGCCTCGTCGCGCTGGCGGTCGAGGCTCGTCAGCGCGCCCGTCTCGGCGTTTAGCCGGGCGATCCAGCGGTCCTTGTTGTCGACCGTCCGCACGTCGACGATCGCGGTGCGCCCGTCGGGGCTCCAGTACGGCCCCCAGGGGACGAGCCCGCGCGACGAGTCGGCCGTCTCGCCGCGCTCGCGGGCGTAGTCGGCCGCGTCGTAGGCGCCCGGCAGCGTGGCGAGGTCGATCTGGTAGGTCGTGTCGCGGTCCGTGTCCTGCACGAAGAGCGCCACCCCGCCCCGCACCGCGCCGACCTTGGGCCGCGCCTTGATCTCGGCGGCCACGCCCGTCTCGGTCACGTAGTCGACCATGAGCGTGGGGTCGGGCCGGTCCTTCGACGCGAGCGTGTAGGTCACGAACCGGCCGGTCGGGTCGAGGGCGAGGGTCCAGAGCGCCCGGTCGCCGGTGTAGATCGGCGTCGGGAGCCCGAGCGCCTCCCGGTCGCGCTCGCCCTCGGCCTCGCCGAGCGAGTCGAGCCGGACGCGCTCGCGGATCACGTCGAACAGCCGCCGCTGCTGGTCGCGGAGGTACGCCGCCTGCTCCGACGATTCGGGCTCCGGCGTCTCCCTGCCCTCCCGGACATCGGCCACCTGGCGGACCGCCCCGCCCTCGGCGATCCGGTACAGGTCGTCGCCCTGGCGGTAGACGACGCTGCCGTCGGCGAGGAAGGCCGGGCTCGACTCACGGGCCGTTGTCTGCGTGAGGCGTTCGAGGCGGTCGTCGTCGAGGTGGTAGACGAACAGGTCGCCGCCCCGCTCGAACACGTGCCGGCGGCGGTCGGCGGAGTAGGCGCCGGCCTCGGCGTGCCACCCGTCGAAGCGGGGCGGGAGCGCGCGCCGCTCGGCGGCCGGGACGCGCTCGGGCACACCGCCGGCGGCCGGGACGCGGAAGAGCGAGTCGGCGGGCATCTCGCCGCGCGGGTTCCACTCGAAGTAGGCGTAGTCGCCGGCGTCCGTCCAGAACGGGGCGCTGGGCCACGCGCCGATCCACGTCTCGGGCCGCTGCGTGATCTGCTCGACGGTCAGCGTCGGCACCTGGGCCGACGCGGCCGGCGCCAGCCAGAGCGCCACGAGCCCGATGACCGTCAGCGGGGCGAGGGCGGGGCGAAGCCGGGAGGTCGACGCGGTCAGCAATCGGGACATAAGCACGGGGCGCGAGGGCGGGGTGGCGCCGAAGATACCGGGCAGCGGGCAGCGGGCAGCGGGCAGCGGGCAGCGGGCAGCGGGCAGCGGGCAGCGGGCAGCGGGCAGCGGGCAGAAGATGCCCCGCCCGCGCTCTGGGCGAGGCCGTAGAGACCCCGTGCGCGGCATCCGCACCAGAGCACGACGCGACCGGCCCTCTCAGGTCCACGGGCGGGGCGGCGCCTTCCTAGAACCGCCCCGCCCGCGTCGTCCGCCATCCCTATCCCCTCTTGGCTGCGCCGACGCTGCGCGGTGGCCAGGAGGGGGACTGCCGCTGCCTCCGGTTAACGGCGGTCTCGCCTCCGACCACCCCGCCCTCGCCAACCGCCCGAGCGGGGCGGAGCGGAACAAAACCGGCGCCACCCCGCCCCACTTTCCACTTTCCTACACTCCCACCGTCACGCTCACGCTGAGGTGGTCGAAGCGGAAGGAGCCGTCGAGCTCGACCGCCCCGCCCAGCGCTGTGATCGTGCCGTCCGAGAACGGGGTGAGCGCGAGGCCCGCCCGGACCTCCGGCCCGACGACCACTCCGCCCACCGCGAACCGCGCGCCGACCGAGGCGCCCAGCGCGAGGTGGCCGTCGCGGACGTCGCCGAGGTAGCGCGTGAGGCCGCCGCCGCCGCCGACGAGCGCGCGGACCTCAGGCCCGACGCCGACCAGGAGCCTCCCCCCCTGGAACGGCTGGCGGAGCGTGAGCTCGGCGCTGGCGAGGAGGAACTGGAGGTCGAGCCCGCGCTGGTTGAAGAGCGAGGCGCCGTCGAACACGTCGCTCGCCGAGAGGTAGCCGACGCCGAACCGCCCGCCCAGCGAGGGGCCGCGCACCTCGACGCGCGCGCGGGCGTCGACGCCGACCGAGGTCGGGAACGAGACCTCGCCCAGCGGGAGCGCCACCCCGCCCGCCCGGACGACGCCGCGCGTGCCCAGCGCCGTCACGCTCGGGCCGACCGAGACGTCGGCGCCGACGGCAATCTGCGCCCGGGGCGGGGCGGCCAGCGCGAGGGCCAGGAGCGCCGCCCCGCCCCACGCGGCGCGGCGGGCGGGGCGGCGGCTCATGCGGCGCCCGGCCCGTGGTCCGGGAGCACGCGGCCCGCGTGCGGGCGCACGTCGGGGCCGATGTTCAGGCGGTCGGGGACGTCGTCCCGCTGGGGGTTCGGGTTCAGGAGCGGTCCCGTGATCGGCGTTTCGAGCGCGGTCACGAACGGGGCGATCGTCGAGAACAGGAAGTCCTGCTGGAACTCGTAGAAGTCGGCGTCGAACCCGGCCGCCTCGCCCTCGTGGCCCTCGACGTCGAGGTAGAACGACCGCGGCCAGCCGGGGAACCGGGCCTGCGCGTCGCGGACGAGGTCGAACACGCCGACGGCCGCCTCCTCGAACGTCTCGGCGGCGCCGACCACGTAGTACACGGCGACCGTGTTGTCGAACCCCATGTGGACGCCGGGGTCGTCGGGCTTGGCGTAGGGCGGGACAAACGGATCGGCCATGACTCTCGGGGGCGGGCGGGGCGGAAAACCTACCCCCGCCCCGCCCCACTGACCATCCCGGGCGGTTCACGCTTCGGGGCCGGAGCGAGCCGACCGCCCCGCCGCGCGTGGCACCCAGGGCGGGGCGGGGCGTACAGGCTCTCGTCCCCAAACCGTACTGACCGTGCCCGCTCTGCCGCCCCGCCCCCCCGCCCTGGCTCTGCCGATCCGGACCGCGCTCGCGGCGCTCCTGCTGGCGTGCGCGCCCCTCGCGGGGTGCGGCGCGGACGACGCCGAGCCGCTCGACCGGGCCGCACTGCGGGCCGAGTGGGGGCAGTGGGAGGCCTCGCGCGACTCCCTGTTCCGCTCCGCCGGCTCGCCGCTTCTGCCGGCCGACCGGGCGGCGTTCGACGGGCTCCCCTACTTCGCCTACGACTCGACGCTCGCCGTCCCGGCCGCGCTCGTGCCCACGCTGTCCCAGGACACGGTCCGGTTCCCGACCACGTCGGGCGAGCTCCGCCCGATGATCACGGCCGGCCACCTCGTGTTCACGGCCGGCGGCGTGCAGCGGCGGCTGGAGGCGTTCCAGACGCTCGACGGCGGGCCGCGTCGCCTGTTCGTCCCCTTCCGCGACGCGACGAGCGGGCGCGAGACGTACGGCGGCGGCCGGTACCTCGACGTCGACCTGGAGCCCTCGGGGCGCTACGCGCTCGACCTCAACCGGGCGTACCACCCGTACTGCGTCTACGACCCGTCGTTCTCGTGCCCGCTCCCGCCGGCCGAGAACCGGCTCGAACTCCCGGTCACGGCCGGCGAGCGCCTGCCGACCGCGCCCTAGCCCCGCCTCCGCGCGGCCGCCGCCGCCCCGCCCAGACACGCGGCCGCCCCGCCCAATCTGTCGGGCGGGGCGGCCGTCGAGCACCTGCCCGGGGGGACGAAGGCGGCGCTCGGTGCGCGGGCGGGGTGGCTAGTCGCTGCCGCCGCGCCGGCTCCGGCGGCGGTCGGACGACTCGTCCTTTTTCGAGTCCTTGTCGTCGTCGGCGCGGCGGTCGCGGTCGGCGCGGCGTGGGACCGAGCGGCGGTCGCCACGGCGGGCGCGGTCGGTGCGGTCTCGGTCCGCGCGCTCGCGGTCGGTCCGCTCACGGCTGGAGCGGTCGCGGTCGGCCTGTTCGCGGCGGCGCTCGCGCTCCTGCTCGGCCCGGCGCTCCTGGACGCGGCGGCGCTCCTGCTCGGCGCGCTCGCGGCGGTCGTTGCGGCGGGCCTCCTCGCGCTGCGCCTCGCGGCGGCGCGTCTCGCGGGCGTCCTCGCGCCGGTCGCGGCGGTCCTCGGCGGCGCGGCGGGGCGCCCGCCGGGTGCCGTCGCGGCGCGTGTCGACCCAGCCACGGCGCTCGTCATAGCGGCGGTAGCGGTAATACTCGCGGTAGCGCTCGGCGCCGTAGCGGTTGTAGTAAGCGTAGGGCTCGCGGTAGCGGCGGTCGAGGACGCGCTCGATGTCGCGGTCCGCGTAGGCCCAGAACCGCTCGGCCCGGCCCGGCCGGCGCGGGAACGGGTAGACGCGGGCGTGGTCGCGCGCCCGCGTCTGGTCGAGGAGTTGGTACGTCCGGTACTCGAGAATCTCGCGGACCGCCCGCTCCTCGCGGTTCGAGATCCGGAGGTAGCGGTCGAGGGCGTCGGCGTAGTCGCGGACGTCGCGCTGGACGGCGCGGTAGTAGCCCGAGTCGTGGTCGTAGCGGTCGCTGTAGCGGTCGGTCTCGTAGTAGCCGCCGTCGTGCCGGTCGCCGTAGGGGATGCCAAAGGCGCCGAGCCCGGCGCACCCGCTGAGGGCGAAGAGTCCGGCGAGGGCGAGCAGGAAGGTCGTGCGGGTCATGGCTGGTGGGGGGCAAGGGGACGAGGCGCCGCCGAGGGCCGCGCCGGACCTTGAGCCGCGCCGCCAGCGCCCAGGGTCACACCCGAGCGTGCAAGGCCCATTCCACCCCGCCCCGCCCGTAGCAGACGCGCCCAGCGGGCGGGGCGGCCCTTCAATCCGTCTACTTCGGTGGACACCGCCCCGCCCCGCGGGCCGTCGCGGGCGGGCCGTCGCGGGCGGGGCGGCCGAGCGGGGCGGGGCGTTACCGGCTTGGGAGCGTGGTCTCGGCCACGATCGCGCGGACCCACGTGGCGAGCCGGTCGCGGACCTGCCGCCCCACCTCCAGCACCTCCTCGTGGTTGAGCGGGGCGTCCTGGAGACCGGCCGCGGGGTTCGTGATCGTCGAGATGCCGAGCACCGGGAGCCCGAGGGCCGCCGCCTGGACCGCCTCCGGCACCGTGCTCATGCCGACGGCGTCGGCGCCGGCGCCGGCGTAGAAGCGGATCTCGGCGGGCGTCTCGTACGATGGGCCGGAGACCCACACGTAGACGCCCTCCCGGAATGCGACCCGCTCGCGGAGCGCCAGCGCGCGCGCCTGCTCGCGCCACGCCTCGCTGTACGGGTCCGACAGGTCCGGGAACCGCGTCTCGCCGCGCGCCACGGCCCCGCCGAGCGGGCTGGCAAAGGCCAGGTTGAGGTGGTCCGAGATGAGCATGAGCGTGCCCGGCCCGAACGCCGGGTTGATCCCGCCGGCCGCGTTCGTGAGCAGCAGGCCGCCCGCGCCGAGCGCGTGCGCCAGGCGGACCGGGAAGCCCAGGTCGCGCGGGGCGTGCCCCTCGTACAGGTGCACGCGGCCCTGCACCACGAGAACGGGCCGCCCCGCCAGGTGCCCCAGCACGAGTTGCCCAGCGTGGCCCTCGACCGTCGACTGCGGGTAGTGCGGGACGTCGGCCGTCGAGATCACGACGGCGTCCTCGACCTCGTCGGCGAGCGCGCCCAGGCCGGAGCCGAGGACGAGCACGATGTCGGGCCGGAGGTCCGTGCGGGCGCGGATGGCGGCGACGGCCTCGTCGACCTGCTGGGCGTCGAGGTCGGGGTCGAAGGGCGGGGCGGCGGTCGGGGCGATCATGGGCGGGGAGTCGGGGAGTCGGGGAGTCGGGGAGTCGGGGAGTTGTCCACAGCGCCGCACCCGGCATGAACCGCCCCGCTCCCCCCTGACCCACTGATCGTACGGCCCCACTGACTCACCGATTCTACCGGACGCGGCGGGCGATCCAAACAGCCCACACGACGAACGCGGCGGCGGCGAGCTGGCGGAGGGGGACGAAGCGGAGGGCGACGGCCGGCGCGAACGCGCGAGGAGATTGGAGGGCGGAGGCGTAGAGGGCGAAACCGAGGGCGAGCACGAGGAGCCCGCCCACGAGCGCCGCCCACGCGGCGAGCGGCCGCCGCCCCGCCCACCGGGCGGCCAGGAGGAGCGCGGCGGCGGGACCCGCGGCCCACCCCGCGCTGCGGAGCACGGTCGGGAGCGTCGCGGCGACGGGGCCGGGGCGGAGCGCCTCGGCGGCGAAAGGGTACGCCACGCCGCACGCGAGGACGGCCGCCGCGACGGCGTACGCGGCCGCGACGAGCGGGGCGGTCCGGCCGGTCACGCCCCGCCCTCGGAGTCCGCCCCGGCCGAGCAGGCCTGGGGGGCGGGGCGGGGCGCTACTCCTCCCACGGCTCGTCGTCCTCGGCCTCGGCCACGCGGTCGACGGCCTCGCGGGCGGTGTCGAACCCGAACCCGCGGCGGACCAGGAAGTCCATCGTCTTCTTTTTCCGCTTGCGGAGGTCGTCCTCGGAGCGGAGGGCGCGCCACTTTTTCTCGGCCTGCCCGCAGGCCTCGGCGCCCAGGTCCTCGGCCTCGGTCAGCTCCTCCAGAGCCTCGTCGATCGTGCGGCGGTCGACGCCCTTTTTCTGGAGGTCCTGGCGGAGCCGGGCCGGGCCGTAGCCGCGGCCCTCGAACCGGCCGCGCACGAACGCCCGCGCGTAGGCCGCGTCATCGACTAAGCCGAGCCCTTCGAGGTGGGCGACCGTGTCCTCGACGGTCGTCTCGGCGAACCCCTTTTTGAGGAGCGACCGGCGGACCTCCTCGGATGTCCGCGCCCGGTTCGCCACACCGGCCAGCGCCGACGCCTTGGCCGCGAACGCCTCCTGGCGAACGAGGAGCGCCCGCTGCTCGTCGGCCGTGAGCCGGACGCCCTTGCGGAGCCCGGCCTCGATCACGAGGTCGACGGCGAGCCCGAACGCGAAGGCGTCGTCGATGAAGACGCTGGCCCGGTCGAGGTCCTTTTTCTGCTGGGCCACGCGCGTGACGGTCCCGTCCTTCAGGTCGAGGTCGGCGGGGTCAGGGCGCTCTTTCTGCTGGGTCGAGAAGGCCATGCCGAGGGTACCCGGGTCCACGCGTCCGGGTTCGGGCAGCGACGATGCGCCACCCCGCCCGCAACGCGCGCGGGCGGGGCGGGGCGGCATCGGGCGGCGTCGTCCAGAACCACCCCGCCCTCGTCGGACACGACGCGTCGTGTCCCTACGGGTGCCCGTCGTTGGGCGGGGTGACAAGGGGCGGGGCGGCGCCTTCTCCGACCGCCCCGCCCGCATCGTCCACCACCCCTATCCCCTCTTGGCTGCGCCGACGCTGCGCGGTGGCCAGGAGGGGGACTGCCGCCGCCTCCAGTTGACGGCGACCTCGCCCGTCACCGCCCCGCCCAGGTATAAACGGGCGGGGCGGAACAAATCCAGCGCCACCCCGCCCACTTTCCACTTTCCACTTTCCACTTTCCACTTTCCACTTTCCACTTTCCACTTTCCACTTTCCACTTTCCACTTTCCACTCACCACCTCGCCGTCAGGGTCACGAGCGGGAGGGCGGGGAGGCCGCGGGCGTCGGTCGCGAGCGGGAGCCCATCGGCCGCGACGGCGGGCGGGGCGGGGTCGGCGCCGACGGGGCGGGCCGTGACCTGGGCCAGCGCCGTCCACCGGAGGCCGAGGAGCGTGAGGCCGGCGCCCACCGCCGCGCTCGCGCGCACCTCGGCGCCCTCGCGCGTCCCGTCCGGCCGCACCAGGCCCGACTCCAGGTCGAGGCGGACGGCCGTCGTGAACGGGCCGGCGCGGCGCTCGGCGAGGAGGCCCAGCGTGAGCGGGCGCCCGTAGCGCGACGGCCGCCACGCCCCGCCCGTGGGCTCGCCGACCTCCGGCCGGACGTCGGCGCGGGCGAGCGCCCCGCTCAGGCCGAGCGTCCACGGGCCGCGGAGGTAGCGGGCGGCCAGCTCGACGCCCGCCGCGCGGCCGGCGTGCGGGGCGTACTGGCGGAGGAGCCCGTCGAGGTCCACGCCCGGGTCGGCGGCGGCCGGGGCCGTCGGCTCCAGGAGGCCCGACGAGCGCCGCGCGTAGAGGTCGGCGCTGAAGGCGAGGGCCGCCGACGGCGCCCACTCGGCCCCCACCCCGCCCTGCCACGCGACGGCGACCGGGGCGCGGGCGCCGGCCAGCACCCACCGCGAGGCGGCCAGGTCGTAGCGCCCGGCGCTGCCGCGGAGGCGGTGGACCGCCTGCGTCTGCCGGCTCACCCCGCCGCGCACCACGAGCCGGGCGTCCGGCGACCACCGCGCGAACAGGCGCGGGCTGAGCGACGCCTGGACGTCGGCGCCGTCGGCGACGAGCTCGGCGCGGAGGCCCGGCTGGAGCTGCCACGACGGCCACGGCCGCCACGTGTCGACGGCGTAGACGGCCACCTCAGTCGCCCGCTGCGCCGCCACGCCGCCCGCGTCGGCGCCGTCCACGCGGCGCGCGGCGACCTGGACGCCGCCCTCGACCTCGTGGCGGAGCGACCGGACGTGCTCGACGCCGACCGAGACGCCGACGTCGACGAGCGTCTGCTCCACGTCCTCCGCCCCGCCCGCCATGTCCCGTTCTTCGCGGGCGCCGTGGCCCGAGCGGTAGGCCGTCGCCGTGAGGTAGGTCCGTGACCCGTAGAGCGCGCGGTAGCGGGCCGAGAGCGTCGACGTGCGCCACCCGTACGCCATTCGGCCGAGGGCGGGGCGGTCGGGGCCGGGACGAACGGGGGCGGGGCGGTCGAGGGCGTCCAGGTCGACGGCCACGTCGTCGCGGCCGAGCGTGCCGGCGACGTCGACCCGCGCCTGCGCGCCCAGCCGCGCGCTCACCTTGACGGCCGCGTCGTCGAACGAGACGGTCGGCTCGGGGCCGCCCGGAGCGCGCCCGCCGGTCGGGTCGAGCACGAGAGCGCCGCCGTCCAGGCGCAGCCCGGGCTCCAGGAGCGCCCCCAGCGTCGAGCGCCGGAGCCCGACGTGGACGCCCACCGCCCCGCCCAGCGGCACGTCGGCGACGGCGCGCGCGGCGACGGCGCCCAGCCCGACCACGCGGGCCGTGTCGCCGTCCAGCGCGTCCGTCGTCTCGACGTCGAGGACGCCCGCGAGGCCGCCGCCGAGCGGGGCGGGCAGCGAGCCGCGGTGGAAGCGGACGCGCGCGAGGGCCTCGGGCTGGAACGCCGAGAACAGCCCGAAGGCGTGCCACGGCTCGTAGAGCGGGACGCCGTCGCGGACGTACCGCGTCCGCGACGGGTCCGCCCCGCGGACGACGAGGGCGCCCGACGCCCCGCCCGTGCGGCTCAGCCCGGGGAGCCACGAGAGCGTGGCCGAGAGGTCGCCCTCGCCGAGCGCGTAAGGGACGGCCGCCGCCTGGCGCGCGCCCAGGTCGGTCACGCCCGGCGCCGGCCCGGGCGCCTCCGGCCCGGCCACGACCGCCGCGTCCGGCGTCTCGACCGTCTCGGCCTGGAGCCGGAGCGTCGGCGGGAGGCGCGGGGAGGCGGGAAACACGTCGAGTTCGAGGCGGACGGCCTGGTACCCCACGTGCGACACGCGGACGGCGTAGGTCCCCGTCGGGAGGTCGGGCACGGCGAACGTGCCAGTCTCGCCGGCCACGCTGCCCAGGCCGAGGTCGACCAGCCACACGTGGGCGCCCCACAGCGGCGCGCCCGTCTCGGCGTCGACCACGCGGCCGTCGAGCGTGCCCGTGTACGCCTCGCGGCCGTCGCCCTCGCGCACGCCCAGCGGCTCGCGGATCAGGACGTACTGGCGGTGCCGGACCCGCTCGGCGCGGACGCCCGTGTCGCGGAGCAGGAGCCGGAGCGCGCGGTCGGGGTCGTCGCCTACGCGGTAGCGCCCGCTCACGCGGACCTCGCGGACGAGGCGGAGGGCGAACACGAGTTCGAGCCCCGTCGCCTCGGCCAGCTCGTAGAGCGCGTCCGCGAGCGGGGCGTCGGTCCAGGTCAGCTCCGCCCCGCCCGGCTCAGGCCACGCGGTGGGCGGGGCGGTTTGCGCTGCGCACACCCCGCCCCCGACCGCGAGCGCGGCCACGAGCGCGAGCACGCGGGCGGGGTGGTGCATGGGGGCGGCGGGGCCGGGCCAACGGCCGAGCCCCGCCCGTCCGCGCCCAACGTCCGGGGCCTACTCCGCCGCGATGTGGAAGCCGTCGCCCCGGGCCTCGACGTGCACGTCGGCGTCGACCGCCGCCCGGAGCGCCTGCGCCAGGTGGCCGACGGCGCCGCGGAGGTCGTCGCCGCTGAGCCCGCCGTTGACCGGCTCGGCCGCGAGCGCGGCGTCGATGGTCACGGGCACGCCGTGCCTCCACCCGATCTGCTCGGCCACGTGCCCGGCCGGCGAGTAGCGGACGCCCTCCCCGACCCACGCGAGCGCCGCGCCGAGGTCGGCCCGCTCGGGCGCCGAGGGCGCGTCGAGGGCGAGAACCTCGGCCCGCTCGCCCGGCGCCAGGCGCACGGCGGCCTCCGGCTTCGCGCGCGGCGCGAGCGCGACTGCCCCGCTCGCGAGCACGACCTCGGTGCGGACGTCCGTCGCGCGGACCGAGAACGTCGTGCCCAAGACCGTCACCTCGGCGT
Source organism: Rubrivirga litoralis (assembly GCF_031846415.1). NCBI lineage: Bacteria > Pseudomonadati > Rhodothermota > Rhodothermia > Rhodothermales > Rubricoccaceae > Rubrivirga > Rubrivirga litoralis. The sequence goes on from NZ_JAVRHT010000007.1 coordinate 33,407, forward strand.
TCGGCGTCGTCACCTCGAACGGGTCCGACGCGTCGCGGACGACGCGGAACAGGGCCTGGCCGCCGAGGAGCCGCGCCGCGCGGGCGTCGTCCGCCCCGCCCTCGGGGACCATGATCCGGGCGCCGGGCGCCAACTCGACCGTCGAGCCGTCGGCGAACGCGAGCGTCTGCGCCTCCGACGCCGTGACGGTCTCCCAGCCGGCGTCGCGCAGGGCCACGCTCGTGAGGAGGGCGACGAAGGCGGCGACGGCCACGAGCGCCGCCGTCCGCCAGACCCACCGCCCCGCCCCGCCCCGGCGGTCGGGCGCCGGCGGCCGGTCGAGCGCGCGGGGCGGGGCGGCCGTGCGAGTCGGGCGGGGCGGGGCGGACGGCGGAGGAGCGGCGGGCGGGGCGGCGGCCTCGGCCCAGGCCCGCTCGAACGCGGCCCGGTCCGCCCGGATGCGGCGGACGGCGGCGGCGAGGCCGGGGTGCTCCGCGAGCGCGGCGTCGAGGTCGGCCCGCGAGGCGTCGAGGTGCGCGCGCTCGGCGTCGCTCAGGAGGTCGTCGTCGGCGAGCGCGTAGAGGACGAGGAGCGCGCGGTCGGGGAGGTCCCGCGACAGGTCGGCGCGGACCTCGGCACGCAGCGAGCGCCACCGCGCGAACGCCTCGGCGAGGGCGGGGCGGTCGGCGAGCGCGGCCGCGACGGCGGCCCGCTCCTCGGGCGGGAGCGAGTCGTAGAGGGCGAGGCGGTCGAGGGGCGTGGACATGGTCGCGGAGTCTAAAGGGCGGCGGCGCCCAGGAGGACGGCGAGGACGACGGCGGCGCCGGCGAGCGCGGTGCGGAGCTTCTCGAAGGCTCGCTTCACCTGCATCTTGACGGCCGCCTCGGTCGTGTCGAGCGCCTCGGCGATCTCGACGTAGGGGTACCCCAGCTCGCGCATTTCGAGAATGGCCCGGGCGTGCTCGCTGAGGTCGGCGAGCGCCCGTTCGAGGTCGATGTGGAGGGCGACGTCGTCGGGCTCGCTCCGGCCGGGCGTGGGGAGGTCGGGGTCGAACAGGGCCTCGCGCGACGAGTACCGCCCGCGGTAGAAGTCCTGGAGCTCGAAGAGGGCGGCCTTCATGGCGAACGCCTTGAAGCGGTCGGGACGCTGGAGGCTCTCGAGCCCGCGGTGGACGCGGACGAGCGCGTTCTGGACGAGGTCGTCTGCGTCGGGGCCGCGCCCGATGCGCCCCCAGAAGAACGAGCGGAGCACGGGCGTGACGGCGGCCAGCAGCCCGTCGCGGGCGGCGCCGTCGCCCGCCTGGGCGCGGGCTACCGTCTGGGGGTCGAGAGGGTTCATAGGAGGGGCACCACGCGAGCCGCCGCCCAGGCGCGCCGGGTCACACGGCGCCGCGCAAAGGCGGGGCAGTCCCGGAAGGTGCCGACGGGGCGGGGCGGGCGCAAGCCACCCCGCCCACGGCCACGCCTTGCACGAGGGCCGCGCGCCTCCGCCCCTACCGAGTCCCGCTCACGCCGACCACCCCGCCCTCGCAGGTCGAGGCCGAACGGGGCGGCCACCGTTTTCCACCCCGCGGGCGGGGCGGCCCGCTCTACTGCCGCGTGCTGATCGGCTCGCCGCCGGCCGCCCGCCAGCCCTGGTAGGCCCGGTCGTAGAACGCCTGCGCCTCGCCTAGCGTCTCGCTTTGGGGGAAAAGCGTCGTCAGTTGGTCGTAGATATCCGTCGCCTCGCGGTAGCGCTCCTCCTGGCGGGCCGGGACGCTGCCCTCGGCGAACGCGACCTGCGCCCGGAGCGCGCTGAGGAGGGCGTCGTCGGCGTAGACGCTCGTCGGGTACTCGTCGAGCACGGTGAGGTAGGCGATCACAGCGGCCCCGTAGAGCTCGCGGCGCTCGTAGAGCCGGCCGGACTCGAACTGCTTCCGGGCCAGCTTCTCGCGGAGCTCGTCGGCCAGCTCCGACGCCGCCACGGCGTACTCGCCCGTGGGGTACTGCTGGAGGAAGAGGGCGATGTAGGTCAGCGCCTGCCGCGTGTCGGTCTGGTCGAGCTCGAAGCGCGGGCTGAGCGCGGCGTAGGCTTGGATGCGCTCGAACGCGGCCTCCTCGACGCGCGGGTCGGCGCGGTAGAACTCGATAAACCGCGTAAACTCTGTGCCGGCCAGGAGGTACTGGCCGTCGCCGGCGTAGGACCGGGCAAGCAGGATCTGCGCGTCGTCCGCGATGTCGCTCGTCCGCCCAAAGTCGAGCGTGGCGCGGAAGGACTCGATGGCGCGCCCGTACTTCTCGGCCTTGAACGCCTCGACGCCCTGCTCGTACGCCTCCTGGGCCGAGGCGAAGGTCCGGGGGCCGCCGCCACACCCGGCGACGAGGGCCGCGACGAGGGCGAGGAGTCCAAGACGAACGGGCATGGGCGGGGGGCGGAGCGCGATGCGGGGACGAACGAGGCCCGTTTTGGCTTATTGCAAGGGGCCTCCCAGGGTACCCCGCCCCGCCCCGCCCGGCCGACGAGAAGGGGCGAAGACGGAGGCGGGCAGCGGGCAGCGGAGGTGCCCCACCCCGCCCACGATACGGGCGGGGCGACCGCCGTAGCGGCGTTGCATGCAACGCCGTCGGGCCGCGGTGTCCGGCGGGGCGGCGGCCGTAGGGGCGACCGGCGGTCGACCGTGGGCGGGCGTAACGGGCGGGGCGGTGCCTTTCCAGGCCGCCCCGCCCACGTCGTCCACCACCCCTAGCCCCTCTTGGCTGCGCCGACGCTGCGCGGTGGCCAGGAGGGGGACTGCCGCCGCCTCCAGTTGACGTTGGCCTCAGCTTTCACCACCCCGCCCGTGCCTACACGGGGCGGGGCGGAACAAAAACGGGCACCACCCCGCCCGCGCATGCCTTTTCCCTTTTCCCTCCTACTCCAGCAGCACGGAGCGGCCGTCGCGGTAGCCCAGGATGAAGAGCGCCTCGTTCACCTGGCCGCCGTCGAACGCGAAGCGGTGGGCCACGCCGTCGAACCGGGGCGCCGCGCGGACGCGGTCGGCGAGCGAGCCTTCCCCGCCCCCGCCGACCTGAGCGAGGAGGAACCGCGTGAGGTCGTAGCCGATGAGCGCGAGGCGGTCGACGGGGATGCCCGCAAGCGCCCGGTAGCGGGCGCCGAACGCGTCGGTCGCGCCCGGGGCGACGAAAAAGTCCTGCGTAAAGACGGCCCCGAGCCGCGTGGCCCGGTCGGCCGCGCTCGGCGCGAGCCCCTCCCACTCCGTGTTCCCGAGCGGGCGGGGCGTCCGCCCGAGCGAGCCCAGCGCGTCGAGCGCGCGGAGGGCGTCGGAGGCGTAGCGCGGCGCGTCGCCGCCGGTGACGGGGAGGTAGATGGCCTGGACCGAGCGGAGCGCGGCCTCGCCGATCTCGCGGTCGAGGTCCTCCCACGCGCTGGCATTCTCGAGCCCCTCCTCGAACGCGACCGACGCCCCGAGACGGCGAACCTCAGTCGCGAACGCGCCGGCCATGTCGGCGCTCAGCGCGCCCGACCGCGACGCCGTGCCCAGACGGCCCAGCCCGAGCCGCCCGACGGCGTAGCGGGCCATCGCGCGGCCCCGGGCCGGGAACGTCGGGTTGGCCTGGAACACGAACTGCCGGCCCTGGCTGACGGCCTGGTCGGTCGCGAGCGGGGCGAGGAGCGTCACGTCGGCGGCCTCGGCAGCGGCCCCGGCCGGCTCGGCCTCGTCGCTGAACAGCGGCCCCACGACGGCGTCGGCGCCCGCGGCGACGACGGCGGCGACGGCCTCGGCCGCGCCCGGACCCGTCCCCTCGGAGTCGCGGAACACCATCCGCACGCGGCGCCCCGCCCCGCCCCCGGCGACGCGCGCGTTGTGCTCGTCGACCGCGATGCGGACCCCGTTGAACAGGGCCTGCCCGAGGTACCCCCGCTCGCCGCCCACGGGGAGCACGATGCCCAGGTCGAACACCTGGCCCTGCGCGGACTCCGCGACGCGCGGGAGGAGCGCGCGGGCGTCGGCGGCGTACCGGCTGGCGGGGTAGCGGGACACGAGCCGCGTGGCCGCCGAGGCGGCGCGCTCGGGGTCGCCGGCGGCGTAGGCCGCCTTGGCGGCCATAAGCGTCGCCGCCGTCGTGCGCTCGGTGTAGCCGTATTCGGTCGCCGCGCGCGTGAACAGGCGCTCGGCCGCCGCGTAGTCGCCGGCCTGGTACGCCGCCAGACCCTCCTCGAAGGCGGCGTCCGACGCCGGCACGCGGTCGGGCACGGCCGGCTGGGCCGCGGGGCGGCCGGCGAGCGCCATCAGGGCAACGAGGACGGCGAGGGCGGGGCGGAGCCGGGCGGGCGGCGCAGTGGGCATGGGGCGGGGGAGCAACCGGGGGACCGGCAAGTTGGCCCTCCGACCCCGGCAGCGCAAGGCGCCCCGGTGAACACGGCGGTGATGCGCGGGCGGGGCGGCCGCCGCCCTACCCCGCCCCGCCCCACGCGCGCCCCAGCGCCAGCCCGAGCGCCACGAAGCCGACGCCGACGACCACGCTCCCCGCCGCGTTGGCTACGGCGAGGCCGCGCCGCCCGGCCTCCCACAGCAGGACCGTGTCGGCGCTGTAGGTCGAGAACGTCGTGAACGACCCCAGCACGCCGACCACGAGCGCGAGCCGGGCGCGGTCGTCGGTCACCAGCGGGACGGCGAGCCCGATCGCGAGGCACCCGAGCGCGTTGACGGCCCACGTCCCCGCCGGCACCCCGGCCCCGGCCAGCCGCACGGCGGCCACCCCGACGCCGTAGCGCGCGACGGCGCCGACCGCCCCGCCCAGGGCAACGAACAGCAAGCGCATGGAGAGGCGGGGGCGGAGCGGCGTCGGGGGAACGTACAGCCGCGGCGGGCAGCGGGCAGAAGATCCGCCACCCCGCCCGCAACGTGGGCTGGGCGGGGCGGCGTCGGGCGGGGCGGTGCCTTTCTCTGACCGCCCCGCCCTCGTCACAACCACCCCTAGCCCCTCTTGGCTGCGCCGACGCTGCGCGGTGTCCAGGAGGGGGACTGCCGTCGCCTCCGGTTAACGGCGGCCTCGCTTAATCACCGCCCCGCCCGTGCCTACACGGGGCGGGGCGGAACAAAAGCGGGCACCACCCCGCCCGCGCACGCCTTTTCCCTTTTCCCTTTTCCCTTTTCCCTTTTCCCTTTTCCCTTTTCCCTTTTCCCTTTTCCCTTTTCCCTTTTCCCGTCCCTCACGCCCCGCCCGTTTCTGCGAGGTACTCCGCGCCGCGGCCCTTGATGCGCTCGTCCCAGACCTGCATCCACCCCGCCCCCTCCGCCGCGATCCGCTCCCAGTCGAGGTCCATCGGCGTGTAGATCTGGGCGGCCATCCAGGCGGGGAGGCGGTCCTGAGCGATGTCGGTGCGAGCGGGGATGCGGCCGAACTCCTGCGCCTGGCGGACGAGGGCGTCCGGCGTCGTCACGAACTCGACGAACTCGCGGGCGAGGTCGGGCTGCGGGGCGCCCTTGGGGATCGCGACGCCGTCGACCAGGACGGGCACGGCGGGCGCCGGGGCCGAGAACGCGAACGGGTAGCTCTGGGCCTGGAGGTAGGTGTCGGGGAGGTTCCAGAGCGTGAGGTCGGCCTCGCCGCGGGCGATGCGGAGGTAGAGCTGCGTCGGGTCGGCGGCGTAGCCCTTCGTGTTCTGGTCGAGCCGCGCCAGCCAGCGGTAGCCGTCCTCGACGGTCGGCTGGCGGAGAATCATGGCCGCCCAGATCGTTCGCATGGTGCCCGACGCGAGCGGGGAGCGGATGAGGAGCCGGTCGCGCCACTGCGGGTCGAGCAGGTCGTCCCAGGTCGCCGGCACGGCGGCCGAGTCGACGGCGGCCGTGTTGTAGAGGACGCCCTCGGGCGTGAGGTACGTCCCGTACCACCGGCCCCCCGCGTCCTTCGCGTCGGCGGGGACCGCCGCGGCCCACGACGGCTCGAACGGCTGGAGGAGGCCCTCGTCGGCCGCCTGCGCGAACAGCGTCTGCGGCGCCCCCCACCACACGCTGGCCTGCGGGTTCTGTTGCTCCACGCGGACCCGGTCGTACGCCTCCTGGCTGCCCAGGTCGATCCACTGCACGTCGACGTCCGGGCGCTCGGCCTCGAACGCCTCCTCGTAGGCCCGGAGCATTTCCTTGCCGTGGGGCGAGTAGACGAGGAGCGGCGTACGGTCGTCGCCGCACGCGGCGAGGCCGAGAACGGCGGCGAGGCAGAAGAGGACGGGGCGCATGGGCGGGGTGGAGCGAGAGGGGAGGCCGACCAGAGCGGGCAGGCTCCGAGGGCGGGGCGGTGCAGCAGACCGCCCCGCCCGCCCCGCGTTCCTCAGGAGGGACCGCCCCGCCCCTACTCCGCCCCGCTCAGGACCTCCTCGGCGAGGCCCGCGTCGCGCACGCGCTCGAAGATCAGCCGGTGGCCCGCGTCGTTCTGGTGGATGCCGTCGCCGGCGTCCCAGCGCGGGTCGAGGCGGCCGTCCGGGAGCGCGACGCCCGTCCACACGTCGACGGCGCGGTCGCCGAAGCGCTGGAGGATCCAGTCGCGGACGGCGGCCTGGCTCCGGCGCCCGGCGGCGTCGAGGTTGCGCGGGGCCGTGGTCGTGACGTAGAGCGGGACGCCGGCGGCGGCGGCCCGCGCGGCGACGGCCTCGAAGTTCGCCTCCTGCGTCGCCTCGCCGTAGCCGCGCGCCGCGTCGTTCGACGTCAGCCCGATGATGACGGCGTCGGGGTCGCGGGCGAGGGCGGCGTCGATGTTGCGGAGCGGGTCGGGCGCACCGTTGAGATCGGCCGGGACCGTCGAGCCTTCGGGGAGCACGTGGTACGTCGTGTAGCCGCCGCGCGCGAGGTTGAGGATCTCGAACCGCGGGTCCACGTCGTCCAGGTACACGCGGAGCCGGTTGACCCAGGTGCTGTCCGCGTGCTCCGGTCCCGTGCCCTCGGCCGTCGACGAGCCCAGGACCACGACGAGCAGGGCGTCCTCCGCCGCCCCGCCCGCGTCGGCGGCCGGCGGCAGGTCGAGCGGGGCGGCCTGCGCGGGGCGGGCGCCGTCGAGCCAGCCGCCCCGGAACCCGGCCCGCTCCAGCCCGCGCACGAGGTACGGGCTCCGCTTCATGGTCTCCCAGACGAGCCCGGTGCGGAGGTTCTCGGCCATGATCAGGATCGGCCCCTGGTCGATGCCCAAGTAGTCGTGGTCGAACCAGCCCTCGTCCGTCACCTCGGAGTTCTGCTTGATGCGGGCGTCGCGGAAGGTGAACGACGGGTTGAACGCGTCGCGGAACCCGTAGTCGTCGGTCCAGAGCGTGCCCGGGTAGCGCCGGGCCATCTCCTTCAGCGCCGCGAGCGTCTCGCGGGGCGCGAACGGGAGCGACCCGCCCGCGGCCGTCGGCGCGATCGTCCCGTCGTCGTTGACGTGGTCGGCGCTCGCGCCGCGCGCCCAGTAGGTGTGGAACTGGCGGCGCTCGCCGCGGAACTCGTGGGCCTCGTTCGACGGCCCGTCGCTGGCCGTGAGCCCCCAGACGTCGCCGCCGTAGCCGGTCCACGACTGCGGGTTGTCCTGGGCGTAGGCCCGCTGCGAGAGCGTGCCGCGGCGGCTGTTCTCGAAGTAGTCGTACGGCTCGCCCAGCTCGGCCGACTTGCCGCGCATCCACTCGTCCTGGATGTCCCGGAAGTCGACGAAAAGGTGGCTGTACTGGTGGCCGAAGAGCGGCGTAAAGTTGACGTGCTCGTAGCCGTAGAAGTCCTCCCACTCGTAGGTCGAGGTCCACGCGGGCCAGACGTCTTCGTCGAGGGCGTGCGTGGGCGAGCCCAGCCCGAGGAGGTAGAGGATCATGCCCTCGTTGTAGCCCTGCCAGACGGCCGGGCCGTAGCCGACCTCGGGGTACCACCCCATCGTCAGCCGCGTCTCGCCCGCGCGCCGGTGCCACGGCCAGTCGACGCGCTGGTAGAGCGAGTCGGCGTAGGCCCGGATCGCCACCTCGTCCGCCCCGCCCCCGTCGAAGTACTCGCGCGAGAACAGGACGCCGCCCATGAGGAGCGCCGTGTCGATGGTCGAGAGCTCGGTGTTGCCGAACCGCGTGCCGCCGTCGTATTCGAGGAAGTGGTAGAAGTAGCCGCGGTGCCCGGCCGTCCCCACCTGCTCCGTCCCCTGGGGCCGCGTGTAGAGGAACCGGAGCGTGTTCAGCGTCCGCTCGGCGGCCTCGCCGCGCGTGACGTAGCCGCGCTCGGCGCCGATCCCGTAGGCCGGGAGCCCGTAGCCGATGGCCGCGATGCTCGAAAACGCCCGCGTCGGCGCGCGGTCCGGGACGAGCCCGGTCTCGGGGTCCGTCGACTCCCAGAACCAGCGGAACGTGCGGGCCTGGAGCGTGTCGAGAAACACCTCGTCGTCGGCCGTGAGCGCGACCTCCACCCCGCCCACGGCGGGCGGGGCAGACTCGGGGGCCACGGCCGCCGGCGGCGCGCACGCGGCGGCGGCCAGAACGGCGAGCAGGAGGGCGAACGGGCGGGCGGGGTGGCTCACGGGAGGAGGAAGCGGGCGAAGACGGCGAAGTGGTCGCTCGGGTACCGCCCCGCCCCCGCCCCGTCACCGTCGCGGGCGGGGCGGTCGAGGGCGACGCCGGCGGCGACGGGGACGAGCCGCGCGTCGGCGGCGTCGAACAGGTAGTCGATGCGGCGGCCGGCGGCGCCGGCGTACGGCGGCCCCCAGGTGATGCCCGCCCCGCCCAGGTCGCGGAGCCCGCCGAGCATCCGCATCTCGGGCCACGACGGCTCGGCGTTGAAGTCGCCCCCGAGCACGAGCGGGGCGTCGCCGCCGGTCGACGCGACGAAGTCGAGGAGGTGGGCGATCTCCATCGCGCGCACGCCCCGCCCCTCAGGCGTGGCCGGGTGGTGGAGGTGCGTCGTGTAGAGGCGGACGGGCCGCCCGCCGACCTCGATCTGGGCGTAGGCGGCCGTGCGGAAGGCGTCGAGCGGGGGGAGCCGGCGCTCGGCGGTCTCGGCGAACGGGTGGGCCGAGAGGATGGCGTTGCCGTACCGCTTCGGCGCGCCGGCCGAGTCGACCGAGACAAAGTGGACGTGGGCGAAGCCCAGCCGGTCGGCAATCGTCCGGGCCTGGTTGGGGAGCCCCTCCTTTTGCAGGACCTCCTGGAGAAAGACCACGTCCGGCCGGAGCGCCCGCAGGTCGCGCTCGATCAGGTCCAGCCGCGCCGGCCAGTCGCCCTGGTCGTGCCAGATGTTGAGGGTGACGACGACGAGCGTGTCCGGCGCCTGGGCCTCGGCGCGGAGCGGGGCGAGCGTCGCCAGCAGGCACAGGGCCGCGAGCGTCCACCCCGCCCACAGGCGCAGAGAACGGGTGGAGCGGGGCGGGGTGGTGGCGCCGTCCAGGGCGCGCGGACCGCCCCGCCCTCTCCCCCACCGGCGCGGCGACTGTTGGGGCGGGGCGGCGGGCATCAGTCGTAGAGCAGGCGCTCGGCGGCCTGCCAGTTCCCGCGCCGCATCGGCACGCGCATCGCGTCGTCGGCCTCGAGGCGGTCGAACAGGCGCCGACGCATGGCGTCGGCGATGGGCTTCAGCGTCGGGACGTTGATGAGGTTGACCTGCTCGCGCGGGTCGGCCTGGAGGTCGTACAACTCGGACGTGTCCCAGACGCCGTGGTAGGTGATGTACTTGTAGCGGTCGCCGCGGAGCGCGAACGTGGTCGGCGTGTGGGGGAACGCGTACTCCCAGTAGTACTCGTAGAGGAACTCGCGGCCCGGGTCGCCCGCCGCCTGGAGCGGGTCAGTCGGGAGCGGGGCGGCGTCGGGCGGGGTGGCCGCCCCGCTCTCGGCGTTCGCGAGCAGGCCGAGGAACGACGTCCCGTCCATGTCGATGGGCGAGGTCGTGCGCGTCATCTCCAGGAGCGTCGGGGCGATGTCCAGGTTGCGGACGAGGCCGTCGACGCGGCTCCCGGCTGGCACGAACCCAGGCGACCACGCCAGGAAGGGGATCCGGATCGACTCCTCGTAGGCGTTCCGCTTGTCGATCAGCCCGTGCTCACCGAGCAGGAACCCGTTGTCGCCGAGGTAGAGGACCAGCGTGTTCTCGGCCAGCCCGCTCTCCTCGAGGTAGTCGAGGACGCGGCCGACCGACTGGTCGACGGCCAGGACCGTCTCGGCGTAGCGGCGGTAGAAATTGTCGAACCCGGTCATGCCCGGGCCGAGGTCGCCGTGGTACGCGAAGTCGACGCCGTGCCACGAGCCGCGCTGCTCGCGCACCCACCGCGGCTTGCCGGCGTAGTTCGCCTCGGTCAGCCACATCGACGGCGCGTACGGGATCGCGTCGGCGGCGTAGGCGCCGGCGTGGCGCGGGGCCGGGATGAACTCGGCGTGGACGGCCTTGTGGGAGAGCTCCAGGAAGAACGGGCGGTCGCCGCTCTGCTCCTTCAGGAAGTCGAGGGCGTAGTCCGTGAGGAGGTCCGTCGTGTACCCCTCGCGCTCGACGCGCTCGCCATCGACGTTGAGGACGGGGTCGACGTAGACGCCCTGCCCGCGGAACGAGACCCAGCGGTCGAACCCGGGCCGGGGCTGGTCGTCGTCTTCCCCCATGTGCCACTTGCCGATGAGCGCCGTCTGGTAGCCGGCGGCCTGGAGGTCCTGGGGGAAAAACCGCGTGCCCTCGGGGATCGGGCTCGTGTTGTCGACGACGCCGTGGTTGTGGGCGTACTGGCCCGTCAGGATCGACGCCCGGCTCGGCGAGCACAGCGAGGTCGTGACGAACGCGTTGGCGACGTGCGCGCCGCCGGCCGCCATGCGGTCCATGTTCGGGGTCCGCAGAAAGTCCGGGGCCTGGGGCATGAACCCCATAAAGTCGTAGCGGTGGTCGTCGGACAGGATGATGACCACGTTGCGCGGAGCGCTCTGCGCGCGCACCGCCCCGCCCGCGACGAGCGACAGGACGAGGGCGACGAAAAGCGCGAGGGCGGGGCGGAAGCGCATGGATCGAGCGGGACGTCTTGTGCAAAGTCCCCCTCCTGGACAGGAGGGGCTAGGGGTGGTGGACCGACGCGGGCGGGGTGGTCACAACAGAACTCGTGGCGGGCGTGGGCGGGGCGGCCTACTCGGCGACCAGCTCGAAGCGGGCCGACTCGGTCGCGGCCGACGAGCCGCCGACGTAGACCGTGAACCACCCGGGCTCGACGGTCCACGCCCCGCCCTCGCCCCAGAACTGGAGGTCGTCCGGCGTGAGCGTGAACGCGACCCGCTGCGTCTGGCCCGGCGCCAACTCGACGCGCTCGAACCCCTTCAGCTCGCGGAGCGGCCGCGTCACGCTCGCCACCTCGTCGCGGACGTAGAGCTGGACGACTTCGGCGCCGGCCCGGTCACCCGTGTTCGTGACCTCGACCGTCACGTCGACCGCCCCGCCCATCGCGAGGCGGTCCGCGCTGAGGACGGGCGGGGTGGTCTCGAAGGTCGTGTAGCTGAGGCCGTGCCCGAACGGGTAGAGCGGCTCGACGGGCACGTCGAGGTAGCGCGAGACGTACTTCTCGCTCGCGCCCGGCACGTCGGCGGGGCGGCCGGTCCGCTTGCGGTTGTAGTAGAGCGGCTCCTGGCCGGTCACGTAGGGGAACGAGACGGGCAGCTTGCCGCCGGGGCTGTGGTCGCCCAGGAGCACGTCGGCGACGGCCGGCCCCATCTCGGTCCCCAGGTGCCACGCCTCCAGGATCGTCGGGGCGACCGCGTCGAGGGCGCCGAGCGCGAGCGGCCGGCCGTTCGTGAGGACGACGACGACGGGCTTATCGCCGGCCGCCGCGATCACGCGCCGCGCCAGATCGAGCTGCGCGCCCGGCAGGTCGACCGACGCGCGGCTCGCGGCCTCGCCCGTCAGCTCGCGGTGCTCGCCCAGGACCAGGACCACGGCGTCCGCCCCGCCCGCGAGCGCCACGGCCTCGGCGTGTCCCGCAGTGTCGTCGCTGAGGAGCGCGTCGACGATGGGCAGGAACCCGTCGCGGGGCGGGGCGGGGTAGCCCGGCGCGTAGCGGACGTCCGTGCCCGGCATGGCGTCGCGGAGGGCGGGGAGGATGGGCGTCGCGTCCTCGCGCCGCCCCGCCCCGGCCCACGAGCCCAGCGCCGAGATGGAGTCGGCGGCGAGCGCGCCGATCACGGCGACCGAGCCCAGGCCACGCTGGAGCGGGAGGGCGGCTGACCCGCCCCGCCCCGGCTCGTTTTTGAGGAGCACGACCGACTGCCGCGCGAGATCGCGCGCCGCCGCCCGGTGCTCGGGCGCGAGGAGCACCGACGCTTCGAGCGCCTCGCTCCCGTAGCGGTACGGGTCCTCGAAGAGCCCCGCCCGCCGCTTGACGCGGAGCACGCGGCGCACGGCCTCGTCGACCACGTCCATCGACAGCGCCCCGCTCTCGACGAGGGCGGGGAGGTCCTCGACGTAGATCCCGTCGACCATGCTCATGTCGACGCCGGCGCGGAGCGCCTGGACACCGGCCTCGGCGTCGTTCGCGGCGATCCCGTGGTTGATCAGCTCGCGGACCGCCGTGTAGTCGGCGACGACGAACCCGTCGAAGCCCCAGTCGTCCCGGAGCACGTCTGTAAAGAGGTCCTCGTCGGCCGTCGCTGGGACGCCGCCGATCTCGTTGAACGCCGACATCAGCGTCTGCACGCCGGCGTCGACGGACGCGCGGAACGGCGGGAGGATCGTCTCGCGGAGCGTCCGCTCCGACACGTCCGCCGTGTTGTAGTCGCGGCCGCCCTCGGCGAACCCGTAGCCCGCCAGGTGCTTGGCCGTCGCCACGACCGTCGTGTCGGCGGCGAGCCCGGTGAGGGACCGGCCCTGGAACCCGACGACGCGGGCCTCGGCCACGCGGCTGCCCAGGAACGGGTCCTCGCCGGCGCCCTCGACGATGCGCCCCCACCGCGCGTCGCGGGCCACGTCGACCATCGGCGCGAATGTCCAGTGGAGCCCGACCGCCGCCGCCTCGCGCGCCGCCACGCGCGCCGCGTGCTCGATGGCGCCCAGGTTCCACGACGCCGTCTCAGCGAGCGGGACCGGGAAGATCGTCCGGAACCCGTGGACCACGTCGTACCCGAAGATCAGCGGGATGCCCAGCCGGCTCTCCTCGACCGCCACCTCTTGCGCGCGGCGCGTGTACTCGGCCCCGTACACGTTGAGGAACGAGCCCACGCGCCCCGCCCGGATGTCCTCCTCCCCGCCCTGCGTCACGGCCGGTCCGGTCACGGCCCACTGGCCCGTGTACTGCGTGAGCTGGCCGAGCTTTTCCTCGACCGTCATCTGCGCGAGCAGGCTGTCGACGAACGCGGCCTCGGCGGCGTCGTCGTAGCCGCCCCGCTCGAACATGGGCGGCCGCTGCGCCTGAGCGGCCGTGGCGACGAGGAGGAGGGCGGTAAGGAGGGCAGAACGCACAGTCAGAATGGGAAGCCTGAAAAGAGGGCGGGGCGGGGTGGCCGTAGGGGCGGCCGGCGGTCGCCCGCTGACGGGTCGCCCACGTGGGCAGGGCGACGTCTCGGGCGGGGCGGGTGCCCCAGACCGCCCCGCCCACGCGCGGGGCGGCGAAAGGAGGAGCGCGGGGTGGCCGCCCACGCGGGCGGCGCTACGGGCGGGGCGGGTGCCACCCGAACCACCCCGCCCCCACACGCGGGCGGGGCGGGGTGGCCGGTCGAGAGCGGGCGGGGCGGCGTCTAGTAGCCCGGGTTCTGCTGGAGCCCGAAGCTCTCGACCTCCGACTGCGGGATCGGGTACAGCTCGTGCTTGCCGACGATGAACGTCTTGCCGGCGGCGGCCATCAGCTCGGGCGCGCGGCCCTGGCGGATGATGTCGAACCAGCGGTGCTGCTCCATCGCGAGCTCGCTGCCGCGCTCGCGCCAGATGGCCTGCACGAGGGCGTCGCCGGCAGCGGTGACGTCGGGGAGCAGAGCCTCGGCCGTGACGGAGAGCGTGAGATCCTCCCGCGTCGGCGCCGCGCCGGCGGCCGCTTGGCGGAGGCGGACCACGCCGACCGAGACGGTTTGCCCGGGCGTGACGGATGCCATCGCGGCCTCGTAATCGGCCAGGCTCTGAACCGCCGCGCCGTCCACCGACGTGACCAGGTCGATGCTGCGCACGACGATGGGGGCCGGCTCCACCTCCGTGTCGAGCCCGGCGTCGAGGGGCGCGAGGCCCGCCTCGGCGGCGGCGCCCTCCACTCGGCGGGCGAACACGCGGCTGTCGACGCCTCCCAGGTTCAAGACTTGGGCGATGCTGGGGGCGAGCGCCTCGACTTGGAGCCCGAGCGTTGCCGTCATCTCGCCGCGCGCCCGCGCGCGCACCTCGTTGAGGTAGCGCTGCGCCTCGGCGTCCCGCCCCGTCCGCGCGGCGGCCTCGGCGGCGACCAGAAGCACGTCGGCGTAGCGGATGCGGCGGATGTTGACGCCGCTGTTGCCCTGGTTGCCCGCCCGGTCCGGCGACTCGAACGCCTTCTGGTTAAAGCGCTGATTCTGGATCTGCGGGTTGAGGTAGGGCACCCGGCCCGACCCGTCGGGGATCTGCTCCCAGGGGTAGAGGATCGTGGCCTCGCGGCGCGGGTCGCCCGGCTCGAAGTCCTCTTCGAGCTGGTCCGACGGCTGGTTGAAGCCCCAGCCCAGGTTGAGGTTGCCGCGCGCGCCCTGGACCTGGGAGTACTGCGAGCCTGCGTTGTTCTCGGCCGTCGACACCGTCTGCACCTCGAACACAGACTCCGACGAGTTCTCACCCGCGTACGAGAAGAGCTCGGCGTAGTCCGGGTACAGCGCGTACTCGCCCGAGTTGATCACGGCCGTCGCCTGCTGGTACGCCTCCTCGTACTCCTCCTGGTACAGGTGAGCCTTTGCGAGCAGCGACCTCGCAGCGCCCTTCGTCGCCCGGCCGGCGTCGGCGGCGCCGTACGCGCTCTCCTCCGGTAGCGCCTCGATCGCCGCGCGCAGGTCGGACTCGATGAGCGCGTAGGTCTCCTCGCGCGACGCGCGCGGCTGCTCCAGCTCGTCCGGCTCCAGGGGCTCAGTGACGAGGGGAACGCCGCCGTAGGCGCGGACGAGGAACGAGTAGTAGTACGCCCGGAGAAACTGGTTCTCCCCGATCAGCCGCGCGCGGAGCGCCTCGTCCATCTGGGGCACGCGCGGGATCCCCTCCAGGGCCACGTTCGCGCGGAAGATGCCGCGGTAGTACCCGGCCCAGGTGCCGCTAAAGGCGTTGTTGCCCGGGTCGAACGTGAGGTTGTCGAGGTCCAGGAGGAAGCTCCCGTCGGCCGGCGTGCTCCCCTTCACCGACTGGTCCGAGGCGATGTCCGTCATGCCGATCCACCCGAACACGTGGACGTTCCAGTTGCGGAGGTAGCTGTACGTCGCGTTCGTGGCCTGGACCGCGTGGGCCTCGGTCTCGAAAAAGTTGTCGGTCGTGAGCTCACCGCGGGGCTCGGGCCCGAGGAACGAGTCGCACCCGCCCTGGAGACCGGCCGTCGCCAGCAGGGCGACGAGGGTCGCTGGGCGCGCGAGGGGGAAGGATCGGAAGGTCATAACAAAGGGGGTCCTGTCAGGAGCGCGGGCGGGGTGGTCGCCGCCCCGCCCAGGCAGACTAGAAGGAGAGGTTGAGGCCGACCGTGATGGTCCGCGCGATGGGGTAGACGCCGTTGTCGATGCCTGGGCCGAGGACGCTGCTGCCGCCGATTTCGGGCGTGTAGCCGTCGTAGCCGGTGAGCGTGAACAGGTTGGTCCCGCTCACGTAGATCCGTGCGCGGTCAACGCGGATGCGGTTCGCGTACTGGGCGGGGATGGCGTAGCCCACCTGGAGCGTCTGGAGCTTGAGGAACGAGGCGTCCTCGACAAAGCGGCTCGACGCCAGGAAGTTGTGGCCCGCGTTCGTGATGCGCGGCTCGGTGTCGCTCGTGCCGGGGCCGGTCCAGCGGTCGAGGAACGACTCCTCGTAGTTCTCGACCCCGAAGCGGACCGACGTCCGGGCGTTGTAGACGTCGGCTCCGATCGAGCCCGTGAACGCCGCGCTCACGTCGAACCCGTTCCACCCGAGGTCGACGCCGAACCCGAGCGTGTAGTCCGGGATGGGCGACCCGAGGTTGACCTTATCGTCGTTCGTGACCGTGCCGTCTCCGTTCGTGTCGGCAAACCGGAGGTCGCCGGGCCTCTCGCCTCCGCGCGTCGGTGCGTTGTCGATCTCCTCCTGCGTCTGGAACACGCCTTCGACCTGGAAGCCATAGAACGATCCGATAGGCTCGCCAACGATCGTCCGGTTGGTGTTCGTCACCTCGTTGCCAAGCCCACCGGCGAGAATCTCCTCGTTGCCCTCGCCCAGCGCGAGCACCTCGTTGTGGATCGTCGATCCGTTAAACCGCACGCCGTAGAGGAAGTCGCCTGCCGTGCCGCTGAGGCCGAGGCTGGTCTCGAACCCCGAGTTGCGAACGGACGCCGCGTTCACGAACGGGTTCTGAGCTGATCCGACGTAGTCTGGAATCGGCACGCGGACGAGGATGTCCTCGGTGTCGCGGCGGTAGTAGTCGAACGTGGCCGTAAGGCGGTCGTCGAAGAACGCGGCGTCGAGCCCCACGTCCGTCTGGACCACGCTCTCCCACTGGATGTCGGGGTTGGCCAGCGACGTCAGCGTCTGACCAAAGTTGAGCGTGGGGTCGCCGCCGAACACAGCGTTGAGGTTGTTGTCGACGAGCGCGAGCGAGGCGTACGGGTCGATCTTGTCGTTGCCGATCCGGCCGTAGCTCCCGCGGAGCTTGAAGGCCGAGACGTAGGGGACGCCGTCCATGAACGGCTCGTCTGCCACGTTCCATCCCAGTCCGATCGACGGGAACGTGCCGTAGCGGTTGTTCTCACCGAACCGCGACGACCCATCGACACGGACCGAAACGGTGGCGAGGTAGCGGTCGAGGAACGAGTAGTTGGCCCGGGCGAGGTAGGACTGCATCGTCCAGCTCGAGGCCTCGTCCTCGACCGTCTGCCCGTCCTCCTCGCCCGCCCGGAGGTACCAGAACGAGGGATCCTCGCCGATCAGGTTCTGCCGCCGACCCCGGATCTCCTCGGTGTAGTACGACTGGAGCGTGAACCCACCCAGCACGTCCAGCCGGTGTCGGTCGTCGGGCGTGAGGAGGTCGTACGTCAGCGTGTTCTCCCACAGCCACGTGTCCGTGTTTCCCTGCTCGACCAGGAGCCGGCTGGTCTCGTTCTGCTGCGTCGGCGAGACGAGGAAGACGGGGACGAAGTTTTTGTACTCGGCGTCGTCGAGGTCGACGGCGAAGTTGGACCGGAAGCCAATCCCTTCCGGGAGGTCGAGGTCGAGGAACACGTTGCCCGCCAGACGGAAGCCGCCCTCGTCGTTCCGGTTGTAGAAGATGGACGCGGCCGGGTTGCCGGCCGAGGACCGCACGCCGGCGTCGTTGAACACGCCGTCGGTCATGGGCGCGACCGTGGGGTCGGCGAGGAGGGCCGCCCGCACGACGCCAGCCGAGCGCTCGCCGTCGCGGTAGATGAGGTTGATGTTGTGACCGATCTGGGCCGCCCCGCCCAGCCGGTATTCGTTGTTCAAGCGGAGCGTCGCCCGCTGGTACGAAGACCCCTGAAGGATCCCGTCCTGCGAGATCACGTCGCCGCTGACGTAGTACGAGATGTTCTCGTTGCCGCCGCGTGCCGAAACGGTGAGGTTTCGGATGGGGGCCGTCTGGTAGACCTGGTCCTGCCAGTCCGTGCTCGTCACAACGGCGGAGGGGTCGGCAAAGAACGGGTCGAGCCCGGTGTTGGCCGCAAGCTCGTTGGCCAGCTGGGCGTACTCCGCCCCACTGACGAGGGCGATCTCGCGCTGGAGGCTCTGGACCCCGTTGTAGACGTCGACGCTAACGGTCGTGCCGGCCTCGAACCCGCCTTTTTTCGTCGTGATAAGGATGACGCCGTTGGCGCCGCGCGAGCCGTAGATGGCCGTGGCAGAGGCGTCCTTGAGCACCTCGATGGACTCGACGTCGTTGGGGTTGAGGAAGTCGATGTCGTCGAGGAGCAGGCCGTCGACGACGTAGAGCGGGCTGGCGTTGTTGAGCGTGCCCACGCCGCGGATCCGAATCTGTGCGCCCGAGCCAGGCGCGCCGCTGGACGGTGTGACCTGGACGCCGGCGACGCGGCCCTGGAGGGCCTGCGCGACCGACGGCGTGGCCTGCTCGGCGAGTTCCTCACCGGACACCGAGGACACGGCGCCGGTTACGTCGCGGCGGCGCTGCTCGCCGTAGCCGACGACCACGAGCTCGCCCAGCGAGGCATCAGCGAAGACGAGCGCGAAGTCGGCCATCGCCGTCTCGCCGGCCCGGACCACGACTGCCCGCTCCTGCGGGGCGTAGCCGATAAAGGAGGCGCGGACGGTGTAGGCACCGGCCGGGACGCCGCGGATCTCGTACTCGCCGACGGCGCCGGTGCTGGCGCCGAGTGTGGGGATCGCCTGCCCGTCGTCGTCCAGGACCACGACGCTGGCCGCCGGGAGCGTCGTCGCGTCGAGCGAGTCCGTCACCACGCCGGCGATCTGGCCCGTCTGGGCCTGGGCCGCGACCGCCCCGCCCAGGACGAGCGCGAGGACCGCGAGGAGCCGCCGGACGGGGCGGGCAGAGAGTCCGGCGGCGGGCGGCCGGAGGCGCAGGGTCACCATGTTCATGGGGAGCGGGGAAAGGCGGGCGGGGTGGGAGCCGGGGGCTCAGGCGGAGGGTGCGCCCGCAGTGGGCGCGAGGGGCGGGGCGGCCACTAGAGGCGCGCGCCGCACGACTCGCGCACGACGAGCCGGGTGGGGAGGGTGACGGCGGGCGGGGCGGGCGCGTCGCCGCGGACGGCGCGGAGCACGGCGTCGATGGCCTGCGACCCCATCTCGTCGATGGGCACGTGGGCCGTGGTCAGGGCCGGTGTCACGTAGCGCGCGAGGGGGATGTCGTCGAAGCCCGCGAGGGCGACGTCGGCCGGCACGCGGAGGCCGGCGTCGCGGAGGGCTTGGAGGGCGCCGACGGCCATCGCGTCGTTGGCGCAGAACAGGGCCGTCGGGCGGGGCGAGAGGGCCAGAAAAGAGGCGGCGGCGGCGCGGCCCGAGGCTTCGGTAAAGTCGCCGGCCAGTTCGAGCACGGGGTCCGGCGCGAGGTCCGCCTCGGCGAGCGCGCGCCGGTAGCCGTCACGGCGGGCGCGGGCGTCGGCGTTCGGGGCGGGGCCAGAGACGAGGGCGATCCGGCGGTGCCCGAGCCCGGCGAGGTGGCGCGTCACGGCCTCCGCCGCGGCCGCGTTGTCGATGGCGACCGAGCCGTGGCCGGCGACCGCCCCGCCCAAAACCACGACGGGCAGGCCGGGCGGGAGGTTCTTGCGGAGCACGTCGGCCTCGATGTCGGGCGACATGACAACGAGCCCGTCGACGCGACCGACGAGCGTGCGGAGGGCGCGGACCAGCTCGGGCAGCCCGTCGTGGGCGCTCGCGAGGAGCGTGTGGTAGCGCGCCGCCCGCGCGGCCCGCTCGGCGCCGCGGATGACCTCGGAGTAGAAGCCGCCGTAGAGGTCGGGGAGCAGGACCCCGATGGTCTCGGTCGCAACCCGCTTCAGGTTCCGGGCCGTCCGGTTGGGGACGTAGCGGAGGCGCTCGGCCGTCTCCAGGATCCGGCGGCGGGTCTCCTCCCCGACCGGCCCGCTCGCGTTGAGCGCGCGGGACACGGTGGCGACGGAGACGCCGGCCTGTCGGGCTACCTCGCGCATGGTAACGGCCACTGTCCGGGAGCGCCTGTGGCCAGGGGGTTTGAGAAGCAGGGCGTTGGCCCCTCACGCTGTAGAGGAGCCGACTGTAATCGGTTACAGCGAGTGTACGGGGTTGCCCTCTCAGGGTCAAGCGAAGGCGGCGGTGGTCTGGTGAATTGCCGCCCCCTCCACCCGCCCCGCCCGGCGACTCCTCCCGTTCCGGCTCTCCGACGCCAGGATCGGCGGTCGGGACTCGACGTGTGATCCGCGATAGCGCGAGCGTTTCAGAAGAGCCTCGCGCGCTCGTCCCGAGCGACTCCGCCGCGGAATCCCCCAGTTCGTGTCAGACGGGGCCGCCGGGGCTACGCCTCGCGCTCCACCCCGCCCCGCCCTGGCTCCACGGACGGGGCGGGCGGGGCGGCCAGAAGGCGGGCGGCCAGCCGGTGCGGCGCCCGCTCGGCCGGGTCGAGCGCGGCGACCGCGTCGGCGAGGGCCGCGCCGCGCCCGCCGGCCCAGAACTGGCGGCGCCACTGCGCCTCGACGAGCCGCCGGACGCGGCGCCGCAGCCGGGCCTCGCGCGTCGCCTCGGCGTCGAGACCGGCGCGGTGCGCGTCGAGCGCCTCGACCACCCCGCCCACGCCCTCGTCGTTCAAAGCCGACGCCGTGACGACGGGCGGGGCGGCGGCGGCCCTCAGGTGGAGTGCCTGGCGGAGCGCGCGGACGAGCCGCCCGGCCTCGGGCTTGTCGGCCTTGTTGACGCAGAACACGTCGGCGACCTCCATGAGCCCGGCCTTCATCGCCTGGACCGCGTCCCCGGACTCCGGCACCAGGACCACGAGCGTGGTGTCGGTCGTCTCGGCCACGTCGATCTCGCCCTGCCCCACGCCGACCGTCTCGACCAGGACCACGTCGTAGCCGGCCGCGTCGAGCACGTCGCAGGCCGCCTCGGCCGCCTCGCTCAGCCCGCCCAGCGCGCCGCGCGCGGCCAGCGAGCGGACGAACACGCCGTCGTCCTCGGCCCAGCGGTCCATGCGCACGCGGTCGCCCAGGAGCGCCCCGCCCGTGAACGGGCTCGACGGGTCGACGGCGACGACGCCGACCGTCTGCCCCCGCGCCCGGAACGCGCCGACGAGCCGGTCCACGAGCGTCGACTTGCCGGCGCCGGGCGGGCCGGTCACGCCGACGCGCCACGCGCGGCCGGTGTGCGGGTAGAGCGCGTCGACGAGCGCGTCCGCCCCGCCCAGGTCGCCCGCTGCGCCGTCGCCTGCGGCGGTTTCAACGGCCGTGATCGCGCGGGCGACGGCGCGGCGGCGGCCGGCGAGCACGTCGTCGGCGAGGGCGGGGCGGTCGGGGGCGTCGGGCACGCAGGGCGGGGCGGTCGAGGGTGTCGGGGCGAGTGGAAGATCGCGCGGGCACGACGGCACAGTGCCCACCCCGCCCTCGCCGCGCCACCGGGCGGGGCGGGAGCGCTGGACGACGCCTCGGCCGCCACCCCGCCCTACCTGCTCTACCTGCTGGGCGGGGCGGCCTGGACCCTTTCTGCGCCCGCCACCCCGCCCGCAGCCTACGCTCCCGCATTCCGCCCACTCTCCACCCCGCCCCGCGGGTCGCGCCGCCTAGCTTGGCCGGCCCTCCCCGCCCCCGGCCCCATGCCCGACGCCCCGCACGCCCGCGCCCTCACGCCCACCGACGCCTCGGACCACGGCGACCGCACGCACACGAGCGGCGAGCTCCGCGAGAGCGACGCCGGCCAGACCGTCGTCCTCAAGGGCTGGGTCGACACGCGGCGCAACTTCGGCGGGCTCCAGTTTATCGACCTCCGCGACCGCTACGGGCTCACGCAGCTCGTGTTCAGCCCCGAGATCGACGCCGACCTCGCCGATCTCGCCGAGAAGCTCCGCGGCGAGGACGTGATCTCGGTGCGCGGCGAGGTCCGCGTGCGCGAGCGGAAAAACCCCGACATGGCGACGGGCGACGTCGAGGTCTACGTGTCGGACCTGGACGTGCTCGCGGTCTCCGACACGCCCCCGTTCGTGGTGTCGGCGGGCGATCCGAAGTCGACGCAGGCCGGCGACGAGCTCCGCCTGACGTACCGCTACCTCGACCTCCGCAAGCCGGCGCTCCAGAAGAACCTGCTCCTGCGCTCGAAGCTGTACCAGAGCGTCCGCCGCTACTTCGCGGACCGCGACTTTGTCGAGGTCGAGACGCCGGTCCTCATGAAGTCGACGCCCGAGGGCGCACGCGACTACCTCGTGCCCAGCCGCGTCCACCCGGGCCAGTTCTACGCGCTCCCGCAGTCGCCGCAGACGTACAAGCAGATCCTGATGGTGGCCGGCATGGACCGCTACGTCCAGATCACGAAGTGCTTCCGCGACGAGGACCTCCGCGCCGACCGCCAGCCCGAGTTCACGCAGATCGACGTCGAGATGACGTTCGCGACCGAGGAGGGCGTCTACGCGCTCGTCGAGGGGCTCATCGCGGACGTCTGGCGCGACACGCGCGGCATCGAGATCGAGACGCCGTTCCCCCACGTGACCTACGCCGAGGCGCTCCGCCGCTACGGGTCCGACAAGCCCGACCTCCGCTTCGGCATGGAGATCGCCGACGTGAGCGGGGCGGTGGAGGGCTCGGGCTTCACGGTGTTCGACTCGATCCTGGACGCGGGCGGGGCGGTCGTCGCGATCCGCGTCGAGGGCGAGGGCGACCGCGGGCGCAAGCCGATGGACAAGCTGGACAAGGACGTCGTCCGCAAGCAGATCGGCGCCGGCGGCCTGTTCTACGCCAAGCTCCCGAGCGACGGGTCCGAGTTTTCGCAGTCCGTCAAGGACGAGGTGTTCGGCCGCGACCGGATGCAGGCCGTGATCGACGCGGTCGGCGCCGAGGCGGGCGACCTCGTACTCGTTCTGGCGGGGCCGCAGCCGACGGTGTTCGAGCAGATGGGCAGCCTCCGCCTGCACATGGCGCGCGAGACCGGGCTCGTCCCCGAGGGCGCCGATGGCCCGTGGCGGTTCCTCTGGGTGACCGACTTCCCGCTCCTCGAGTACAGCGAGGACGACGGCCGCTACTACGCCATGCACCACCCGTTCACGAGCCCGGCGCCCGAGGACATGGGCAAGCTCGACAGCGCCCCGGGCGAGGTGCGAGCCCGCGCCTACGACCTCGTCCTCAACGGGTCCGAGGTCGGCGGCGGCTCCATCCGCATCCACCGCGCCGACGTGCAGCGCCGGATGTTCGACCTGCTGGGGATCTCGGACGAGGAGGCCGAGCGGCGGTTCGGGTTTTTGCTGGACGCCCTCCGCTACGGCGCCCCGCCCCACGGCGGCATCGCGCTGGGCCTGGACCGGCTCGTCATGCTCCTCACCGGGGCGACGTCGCTCCGCGACGTGATCGCGTTCCCCAAGACGCAGCAGGCGACCGAGCTCATGTCGTCGGCGCCGGCCGCCGTCGACCCCGAGCAGCTCGCCGAGCTCCACATCGAGACGACCGCCGCCCCGCCCGACGTGGACACGACGCAGCCGCTCTCGGCGGACCCGACGTAAGGGGAGGGATACGGGATGGAGGGATCGAGAGATGGGGCGGGGCGGTGCCGGACCACCCCGCCCTCGGACGGTCGCCCGAGCCGCCCCGCCCTCGGTGCGAGCGCGGGGGCGGGGCGGCCGCTCTGCCCATCCCTCCGTCCCGCATCCCTCGATCCCTCCCCTACGCCTCCTGCCGGCCGTCGTCGCGCATGGCCGCGAGCGCGCTCAGGTCGACGGCCCGCAGCGCCGCCTCCAGGTCGGCGTCGTCCACGCCCCGCCCGGTCACGTTGACGAGGAAGCGGTCGGCGACGACGAGGCTGAACTCGCCGCGCCGCGAGCCGGTGTCGTACGTGCGGTACCCCTTGCTCTCGCCCAGGCGAACCGTTTTCTCGTAGCCCGTCGCCGTCTCGCGGTCGACGTCGGTCATCGTCCACGCGGCGCCCATCATGCCCATCGCCGGGACGGCGCCCATGTCGGTGACCTTGACGCTGACGGTCGAGTCGCCGGCGCCGTAGTCGGCCGAGGCCTCGGAGATCGAGAAGCCCATCGAGCCCTGCTTGGCGCCCTCGACGTTCGTCCGCTCCAACCCCACGAGGGTCTCGGGCAGGAGGTCGCGGAGGCGGCGGAAGTCGACGGGCTCGGCGGGCGCCTGGTTGGCCGTCTCCTCCATCTGCTCGACGGCGGCGGCCATTTCTTGAGCGCGCCCGAACAGGCCGGTCTCGCCCGTATCCTCGACGTCGCCGCCGTAGTCGTCGGAGCCGCCGCACCCGGCGAGCGGGGCGGCCAGGAGGGCGAGGGCGGCGAGGAGCGGGAGGCGGGGCATGGCGAGGAGGGAGGTCTACCCTCCTGTACGCAAAGGGCTGACCGCGCAGGTCACCCCCCACCAAAACAGCGCCGCCCCGCTCAGTCACGCGGCGGGCGGGGCGGGAGCCCACGGCGCAAGGCGACCCGACAGGCGCCCACTCCGAACCCCGCCCCGCCCCGCCCGTCTCAGGAGGCGCGGACCCGTCCGGCGGCGCCCACGACACGGTGGGCACGCCGGGCGGGGCGGTCCGACCGGCCGCCGCCGCTCTCCGGGTCCACCCCGGCCCGCAAGGCGCGGGCGGGGCGGCCCTTGCCCCTCCCCCACCCCGCCCTCTGGTTTTTTATGTCCCTCCACGCCGTCATCATGGCCGGCGGCATCGGCAGCCGGTTCTGGCCGCGCAGCCGCCGCGCCACCCCCAAGCAGTTTCTCGACGTGTTCGGCGAGGCGTCGATGATCCAGAACACGTTCGCTCGGCTCCAGCCGCTCGTCGAGCCCGAGAACGTGCTCGTAGTGACCAACGCCGACTACATCGAGCAGACGCACGCGCACCTCCCGGCCGTCCCCCGCGAGAACGTGCTCGGCGAGCCGGTCGCCCGGAACACGGCGCCGTGCGTGGCGCTGGCCGCCGCGCGGCTCCACGCGCTCGACCCCGACGCGACGATGGTCGTGCTCCCGGCCGACCACCTCATCACGAACGTCGAGCGGTTCCACGAGGTGCTCCAGGCCGCCGCCGAGGCCGCCCAGCCGCAGGGCGACGGCCCCGGCCCGCTCGTGACGATCGGGATCCGCCCGACCCACCCCGAGACCGGCTACGGCTACATCCAGTTCGACGCCGACGGCGACACGGACGGCATCGCCGACGACGGCACGGACGACGCGCCGCGCGCCCACCGCGTGCTCACGTTCGCCGAGAAGCCCGACCTCCAGACGGCCGAGCGCTTTCTCGACGCCGGCGACTTCCTCTGGAACTCGGGCATGTTCATCTGGCGTGCCGACGCCATTCTGGCCGCCTTCGAGCGCTACCTCCCCAAGGTCTACGCCCTGTTCGCCCCGCTCGAGGACGCGTTCGGGACCCCGCGCGAGGCCGAGGCCATCGCCGACGCCTACGAGCGGAGCCCGAAGATCTCGATCGACTACGGGGTCATGGAGCAGGCCGACAGCGTGCTCGTCGTCCCAGGCTCGTTCGGGTGGAGCGACGTCGGCGACTGGCGGGCGGTCCACGAGCTCTCGGACCAGGACGAGGCCGGCAACCGGGCCGAGGGCAACGTGATCCTCAAGGACACGGCGCGGAGCTTCGCGCGGAGCACCGAGGACCGGCTCCTCGTCCTCGTCGGCATGGAGGACGCCGTCGTGGTCGACACGGGCGACGCCGTCCTCGTGTGCCACCGCGAGCAGGCCCAGAAGGTGAAGGACGTCGTCGACTTCCTGGGCGTCCACGGCATGGACGACTACACCTAAGCCGGACGTGGCCGCGGGCGGCCGCGGGCGGGGTGGCCCGCCGCGCGGATCTGCCCGCCCCGCCCCACGGCGGAGACGCGGCTGCGGAGAGAGGCGCCGGCAGAAAGGGGGCGGGGCGGTCCGCGAGGGCGGAGGCCGCTCCCGCGTGCGCGCCCGCTCCTCCTGGCTCAGGAGCGGGCCTCCGCCCCGCCCCGCGCTGGAGACGCAACGACGGGGCGGGGCGGGGCGGGTAAGGCACGAACCTCCAGAGCTGGTAGAAGAGGGCGGGGCGGACGCACATAAGCCGCACCTGATGAAGGGGACCTGTCACCGCGCCCCCTTCTCTTGGTCTTGACTCGGCTAGAGAAACCGGGCAGAGGAGGCCACGTACTGACCCGCTCGTTTCTAAAGTGACCAGGAAGTCACCTGTTGAACCCGTCGTTTCCAGTGCCGACCTCCACCCCGCCCGCCCCCACGCTCGGCCGCCGCGAACGCGAGCGGCTCCTGCGGCGGGCGGCGATGCTCGACGCCGCCCTCGCCGTGTTCGCCGAGAACGGCTACGCCGGCGCGTCGGTCGACGAGATCGCCGAGCGGGCCGAGTTCGGGAAGGGGACGATCTACAACTACTTCCCCGGCGGCAAGGACGAGCTGTTCCTGACGCTGTTCGAGGAGCGCGTCGTCGGCTGGCTCCACGAGGTCGTCGCGCGCTCGTTCCCCGACGACGCCGACCTTTCGACGCCGCCCGCCGCGCGGGCCGCTTTCCGCGGGTTTATCGGGGCGCTCCTCCGCCAGTTCAGCGAGAGCCGCGAGGCGCTCCTCATGTTCATGAAGGAGGGCTACCGGACGCGGCTCGACGTCGAGCACGAGGCGGCGTTCAGCCAGCACTTCCTGAGCGTCATCGAGGCCGTCGCCCGGCCGATCGAGGTCGCCGTCGCGGCCGGCGCGCTCCGCCCCCTCCCCGCCCGGACCGTCGCCCACGTGCTCATGGGCAACGTCCGCGGCTACCTCATGGCCGAAGTCGACGCCGAGTGCGACCCGTCGGGCACGTTCGAGCCGGCCCCGTTCGGTTCCTCTAGCGAGGCCGCCGAGTTCCTCACGACCGTCCTCTTCGACGGCCTCCTCGCCCCCTAGCCATGCCCGCCCCGCTCCGCCCCGGCGGCCCCGCGGCCCTCGCCGCCGCGCTGACCGTCTGGTTCGCGCTCGCCGCCCCGGCCCCGGCCCAGACGGCCGACCCGCCGGCCGCCCCGCCCCGCCCGGCCCCCGCCGCGCCGGCCGCCGTGGGCGGGGCGGTGACCGACCCGGCCCGGTCCCCCGACCGCGCCACGGCTCTGCCCGCGCTGGACGCGGGCGGGGCGGTGGTCTCGCTGTCGCTCGACGACGCCATCCAGATCGCCCTCCAGCGGGCCTACGCCATCCGTCTGGCCGAGCTCGACGTGGCGAACGCGCGCGCGCAGGTCCGCGAGGCGTACGGCGGCCTGTTCCCGCTCGTCGACGTGGCCAGCTCGTACACGCGCAACGTGGTCCAGGCCAACCCGTTCGCGGGCTCGGCGGCCGGCGGCCTGTTCGGTGGGCTCGGGGCCATCGGGTGGCTCCAGTACAACGAGGTCGCGCGGACCGACGGCGACCCGGCGACCGAGACGCTCACGCTCACGGAGTACAACCGGCGCGTGCTCGAAGGCCAGCAGGCCATCGGGTTCGACCCGGCCGCCGAGTCGGGCAACCCGTTCGGGACCGACAACCAGTTCCTCAACACGCTCTCGCTCAGCCAGCCGATCTACAACGGGTCGGCATTCGCGGCCGTCCGCGGCGCGCGCGGCCTCGTCGAGATCAACGAGGCGGCCGTCGAGCAGCGCCGCGACGAGACCATCCACGAGGCGCGCGTGGCCTACTACGGCGCGCTCCTGGCGGGGCGGCAGGCGGCCGTCCAGCGGGCGTCGGTCGAGCGCTCGCGCGAGACGTTCGAGGACGCGTCGCTCCTCGTGGCCCAGGGCGTGCGGCCCGTGCTGGAGCGTCTCAACGCCGAGGTCGACCTCGCCAACGCCGAGACCCAACTCGCCCAGGCCGACGCTCAGGCGTCGACGTCCCGCGACCAGCTCCTGCTCGCGCTGGGGCTCCCGGTGACGGCGCCGGTCGTGCTCGAGAGCGACCTCGCCCCGCCCCGCCCCGCCCTGTTCCAAACCGTCGGGCTCGCGGCCGCCGCCGCGACCGCCCTCGACCTCCGCCCCGACGTCCGCCAGGCGGCGCTGGCCGTGCGGCTGAACGAGGTCCAGCGGGACATCACGCGCGCGGCGGCCTACCCACGGCTCAGCGCGTTCGCGACCGCCAGCTACTCGGGCAACGTCCCCGACGACCGGACGGCCGTGTTCGCGCCCGACCCGCGCGACCCGTTCACGTTTACCGAGTCGTCGTCCGGGTTTTTCTCGGGCGACTACTGGCAGCCGTCGCTGGCCGTCGGCGTCCGCCTGGGCTGGACGCTGTTCGACGGGTTCCAGACGCGGTACCGGGCGCAGCAGGATCAGATCGTCATCGACCAGGCCCAGGTTCAGCTTGAGCAGGTGCGGAACGCGGCCCAACTCGAAGTGGCGACCGCCATCCGCCAGCTCCAGAGCGCGCAGTCGCGGCTGGGCTCGCAGTCGCAGACGGTCGAGACGGCCCAGACGGCGTTCGCCTTCGCCTCGGCCCGCCTCGAAGAAGGCGTCGCCAGCCAGGTCGATGTCCGCGTGGCGACGCAGAACCTGGACCTCGCCCGGCTCAACTACCTCCAGGCCGTCTACGACGCGCTCGTCGCCCGGAGCGACTACGAGCGGGCGACGGGCACCATCCTCCCCGCCCCGCTCGACGAGACGGTCCGTCCCGACGGTTTGCGTCCCGCCCCGCCCACGGCCTCTCGCTGAGACCGCCGCCCCGCCCGTACCGCTCGGGCGGGGCGGGGCGGCCGACTCCCCCGTCTGCACGGGCGTCCACGGGGCGCCCCCACTCCTCCTCCCCATGCGTTTCCTCCCTCTCCGACCCGCCGTGCTCGCCGCCGGCCTCGTGCTCGCCGCCGGCCTCGTGCTCGCCGCCTGCGGCGGGGAGGAGCCCGCCGAGACGGCCGAGGCCCCCGCCGACCGCGCGGTCCCCGTCGACGTGCTCGTGGCCCAGCCCGGCCTGTTCGAGGACGCCATCCAGCTGACGGGCACCGTCCAGGCCGACAACGACGCGAGGCTCTCGCCCGACGTGCCCGGCACGCTGACCTACGTGGCCGCCGTCGGCACGTCGGTGCGGGCGGGGCAGACCGTCGCCCGGGTCCGCGCGGCGTCGCAGCAGGCCGGCGTGAGCCAGGCGCGCGCCCAGGCCGGCACGGCCGAGGCCGGCATCGCCCAGGCCCAGGCCGGCGTCGAGGCCGCCCGCGCCCAGCGCCAGGCGGCCCAGGCCCAGCTCGACCTGGCGCAGGAGCAGTACACCCGCCAGCTCCCGCTCTACCGCGACTCCATCCTCTCGGCCCTCGAGTTCCGCCAGGTCGAGCAGCAGCTGGCGTCGGCCCGCGCCCAGGTCGCCCAGGCCGACGCCGGGATCGCCCAGGCGGAGGGGCAGCTCCGCGCCTCGCGCGCCCAGGTCTCGGCCGCGAACGCGGGCGTGCAGAGCGCGCAGTCGCAGCTCGCCAACACGCGCATCGTGGCCCCGTTCGCCGGCGTCGTCGAGGCCCGGCTGATGGAGCCCGGCGAGCTCGCGAGCCCGGGCCAGCCGGTCGTGCGCCTGGTCGGCGGCGGCGGCGTCAAGGTGACGGCCGGCGTGCCCGAGCGGTACGCCGGCGAGATCGAGGTCGGCACGCAGGTCCGCGTGGCGCCCAACGCCTACACGGTCGAGCCGCGCGGGGGCCGCGTCTCGTTCGTCGGCCTCGCCATTGACGACGCCTCGCGGACGTTCCCCATCGAGGTCGCCGTCGAGAACGCCGACCGCGCGCTCAAGCCGTCGATGGTCGTCCGCCTCGACGTCACGCGCGACGTGCTCGACGGCGCCATCTCGGTCCCGCAGCAGGCCGTCGTCCGCGACGAGCGGGGCACGAGCGTGTTCGTCGCCGTCCCGGCCCAGGGCACGGGCACCGTCGCCGCGCGGCGCGTCGTCGAGCTCGGCCCGTCGTCGGGCGACGAGGTCGTGCTCACGTCCGGCGTCGAGGCCGGCGACCGGATCATCGTGTCCGGCCAGGCCGACCTCGCCGAGGGCGACCTCGTCCGCATCGACGAACGCGTGGCGCGGACCGAGTGACGGGCGAGGGGTGATGAGCACCGACCTCCTACCGCCCCGCCCCAGCCGCCCGTAGCGCCGTTGCATGCAACGGCGCCCGCCCCGCCCAACGCGCACCGCCCCGCCTAGCGCACGCCCGCCCCGCCCAGCGCTCCTCGCCCGTCCCCCGCCCCGCCATGAGCATCCCCGACCTCGCCATCAACAACCGGGTCGCCGTCGTCGTGCTGACGGTGGCGCTCACGCTGGCCGGGCTCGTCGCCTACGTGGCGCTCCCGAAGGAGAGCCAGCCGCAGATCGAGTTTGCGACGATCGTGGTGACCACGATCTACCCCGGCGCGAGCCCCGACGACATCGAGGCCATCATCACGCAGGAGGTGGAGCGCGAGGTGAACTCGATTTCGGGTCTCGACGAGCTACGGTCGACGAGCACCGAGGGCGTCTCGACCGTCATCGCTGAGTTCCTGCCGGACAAGGACATCAACGAGGCCAGCCGCGAGGTCCGCGAGGCCGTCGACCTGGCCAAGACCGAGTTCCCCGCCGATGTCGAGGAGCCGATCGTGTCCGAGATCGACGTGAGCGAGTTCCCGGTCCTCACCGTCAACCTCCTCACCGCCGGCTCCCTCTCCGACCTCCGCGAGACGGCCGAGGACCTCCAGGACGAGATCGAGGGCGTCCCCGGCGTGCTCGAAGTGGACCTCTTGGGCGGGTTGGAGCGCGAGGTCCAGGTCGACGCCGACCTCACGGCGCTCCAGGGCTACAACCTGTCGATCAACGACCTCGTCACGGCCGTCCAGACCGAGAACACGAACATCCCCGGCGGCTCCATCGACGTCGGCCCCGAAAACTACCTCGTCCGCGTCGACGGCGAGTTCGACGACCCGTCCGAGATCCTCGACCTCGTGGTCGCCGCCCCGGGCGGGGTGCCGGTCTACGTCCGCGACCTGGCCGACGTCCGGTTCGGGTACAAGGACCGCGAGAGCTACGCGCGGCTCGAAGTGCTCCAGCGCGAGAACGCCGACGGCGAGCCGGTCCCGGTCGAGGGCGCCGAGGACCTGCAGGTCATCCGGCTCAACGTCAAAAAGCAGGCGGGCGAGAACATCATCGAGGTCGTCGACGGCGTCGAGCGCGCCATCGAGGATTACGCGCTCCCGTCGGGCACGAGCTACGTGCTCACCGGCGACCAGTCCGAGGAGGTCGAGTCGCTCGTCAAGGATTTGGAAAACAACATCATCGCGGGCATCATCTTCGTGATCGCGGTGCTCCTGTTCTTCCTCGGCGTGCGGAACGCGGCGCTCGTGGGCGTGGCGATCCCGCTGTCCATGTTCCTGAGCTTCCTCGTGTTCAGCGTCATGGGCGAGACGCTCAACTTCATCATCCTCTTCAGCCTCATCATCGCGCTGGGGATGCTGGTCGACAACGCCGTCGTCATCATCGAGAACATCTACCGCTACCGCGAGGAGGGCTACGGGCGGTGGGAGGCGGCGCGCGAGGCGACGAACGAGGTGGGCCTGGCCGTGGCCGCGTCGACGGCGACGACCGTCGCGGCGTTCGCGCCGATGCTCCTGTGGCCGGGCATCATCGGCAAGTTCATGAGCTACATGCCGCTCACGCTCATCGTGACGCTGCTGTCGAGCCTGTTCGTGGCGCTCGTCATCAACCCGGTCATCACGGGCTACTTCATGGAGACCGACGCCGAGGCGTCGGCGCGGCGGACCACCCCGCCCAGCCCGACGGCGCGGAAGGTGGGGCTGGGCCTCGTCGCGTTCACGGCGCTCGTGGTCGGCGTCGCGAACTGGAAGACGCTCGTGTTCCTGGTCGTCGCCGTGCCGGTCCTCTACGCCCTCTACAAGTACGCGCTGGAACCGGCCCACCACCGCTTTGCGCGGCGGACGGTGCCGGCCATGACGGCCCGCTACCGGGCGTTCCTCGCCTGGATGCTCCAGCGCGACTACAACGTCCCGCGGGCCATGCTCCGCAACACGTTCGCGCTGGGCGCCTTCACGGTCGGCTTCCTGCTCCTCGTCGCCGGGGCGGCCGTCAACGCTGCCGCCCCGCCCGCGGGGTGGATTTTGATCGTGCCGGGCGGGGTGGCGCTGGTGGCCGGCCTGCTCGGGTTCGTGGTCCACAGCCTGGAGACGGCGTTTCTGGGCGGGCGCACGAGCGTCCGCGTGGGGCTCGTGTTCGGGGCCGTCGTGGGAGTCCTCGTGGTGCTCCTCGTGCTCTCGGGGCGGATCGACGTGTCGACGCTTGAGGGCGTCGAGGTGATCGTGGGGATGTTCCTCCTCCCCGCCCTCGTCGCCGGCGCCGGCGCGCTCGGCGTCGTGTTCGGGCCGGGCGGCCGCCGCGACGCGACGCGGAACGGGGACGTCGCGCACAACGGGCGGGGCGGCGACGAGCGGGGCGGGGCGGGGCAGAACGGGGCGGGGCGGACGACGGCCGACGACCAGCCGTACCTGATCCTCACCGACAACCGGGCGCGGCTGCTGACGGCGACCATGGGGCTGCTCGTCGGCGTGATCGCGCTGTTCTTCGTGGCGCCGACGGGCGTCGAGTTTTTCCCGACGACCGACCCCAACCTCATCCAGATCACGGCCGAGGCGCCGACCGGGACCACGATCGAGCGCTCGAACGAGGTGGCCGGCGAGGTCTTCGGGCGCGTCCAGGCGCTCGTCGAGGAGGACCCGGCCTCGGCGGCCAACACCGAGAACATCTCGACGAGCGTCGGGGTCGGCGGCGACGCCGCGTTCGGGGGCGGGGCGGCCTCGGCCGAGCGCTCGCGCGTGACGCTCAACCTGGTCGACTACGCCGACCGCGCCGAGCCGTCCAGCATCACGCTCCGCCGCATCCGCGACCGGCTGGCCGGGCTCCCGGGCGTCGACCTCCAGGTGGAGCAGAACCAGAACGGCCCGCCGACCGGGGCCGCCGTCAACATCGAGGTGTCGGGCGAGGCGTTCGACGAGATCCAGGACATCGCCGACGGCCTCAAGGCGAAGCTCGAAGAGGGCGTCGAGAGCGGGGCGATTACGGGCCTCGTCGACATCCGCGACAACCTGGGGTCGGGGCGGCCCGAGTACCGGGTCGAGATCGACCGCGAGCGGGCGGCGGCGTTCGGGCTCTCGACGCAGCAGGTGGCGTTCGCCGTGCGCGGGGCCATCAACGGGATCGAAGCGAGCCAGTACCGCGACGGCAAGGACGAGTACGACGTGACGGTCCGGCTCCGCGAGGCGGACCGCGAGAACCTCCGCCAGCTCGAGAGCCTGACGGTCCTGGCCGAGGGCCGGCAGGTCCCGCTCGTGTCCGTCGCCCAGATCGTGCCGGCGAGCGGGCTGGGCAGCGTGACGCGGCTGGGCCAGGAGCGCGTGGTGACGGTCCAGGGCGACGCCGCGCCGGGCGCGAACGCGCAGGCCGTGCTCCAGGAGGTCCAGGCCTACCTCGCCGACGACGTGGCCGCCGTGCCGTCGGGCTACACGGTCGCCTACACGGGCGAGAGCGAGGACCAGCAGGAGAGCTTCGGCTTCCTCACGACGGCGCTCCTCATCGGGCTCTCGCTCATCTCGATCATCCTGATCGCCCAGTTCAACTCGGTCAAGAACCCGTTCATCATCATGGTCGCCGTGGGGCTCTCGCTCATCGGCGTGCTCCTGGGGCTCATCCTCACGCGGACGCCGTTCGGGCTGTTCACGTTCATCGGCGTGATCTCCCTCGCCGGCATCGTGGTCAACAACGCGATCGTGCTCGTGGACTACATCGAGCAGCTGCGGGCGCGCGGCGAGGACAAGCAGGAGGCGATTATCGACGGCGGGGCCACGCGGCTCCGGCCCGTGCTCCTGACGGCGTTCACGACCGTCATCGGCCTCATCCCGCTGACCTTCGGGATCAACATCGACTTTGTCGGGCTCATCGTGAACCTCGACCCGTCGTTCTCGATCGGGTCGGAAAACACGCAGTTCTGGGGGCCGATGGGGACGGCGATCATCTCGGGGCTCACGTTCGCGACGTTCCTCACGCTCGTCATCGTGCCCGTCATGTACTCGGCGTTCGACAGCCTGGCCGTCCGCCTCTCGTCAGCCACCGACGAGGCGACGGGCGGGGCGGACGCGGGCGGGGTGGACGACGGCGCGCTCGTGCTCGACGGCGACGGCGCCGCCGAGGGCCGCCCGCTCCCGGCCGTTGTGCGTGAAGGGTGACGCGTGACGGGCGAGGGGCAAAACCTTTCGGGGCGAGTGCCTTTTACCCGTCACCCACCGCCTGCCACCCCGCCCCGTCATGATCGAACGCCTGTTCCCGCCCGCCCCCCACGTCGTCGCCCTCCGCGTGGGCGGCCGCGTGACGACCGCCGACGTCGACCGCGCGAAGGCGGCGCTCGACGGCGCGCTCGCCGATCACGACCGGATCTCGTTCCTGCTCGTCGTCGACGGCGTCGGGTTCGTGGACCCGGCGGCGCTCGTCCGCGACATCGGCTACGGGATCGGGCAGGTCCAGAACCTGCCCCGGTTCCACCGGGCGGCCGTCGTGACGGGGCAGGGCTGGCTCCGCGCCGTCGTCGGCGCCGAGAACGCCGTGCTGCCAGGCGTCGAGGTTCGCGCCTTCTCGCCGGCCGACCGCGCGGCGGCCGAGGCGTGGGTGTCCGGGGAGCCGCCCCGCTCGCAGCCGGGGCTCGCGTGGCTGCCGGCCAACCGGCCGACGCTCGTGGCGTACGCCGTGCGCGGCGTGCTCCGGGCCGAGGACGTGGCCGCGTTCGGCGAGCGGCTCGACGCCGCGACGGCGGCCGGCGCGGTGGACGTGCTCGCGGTCGTCGAGGCGGCGCCGGTCCCCGGGCTCGACGCGCTGGGCACCGACCTCGCCCAGCTCCAGCTCCGCGCGCTCCGCGTCACGCGCCGCTACGCGGTCGTGGGCGGGGCGGGGTGGCTCGGGCAGGCGGTCTCGCTGATGGCCCCGCTCCTGCCGGTCCAGGTCAAGACGTTTGCGGCCGGCCAGGAGGCGGCGGCGCGGGCGTGGCTCGACGAGGGCCGCGACGACGCGGGCGCGACGCGCGACCTCCCCGCCCTGCCCGCGACGGTCGCCGATCTGCCCAAGGCCGACGACGCGGGCGGGGCGGACGACGCTGGGGCCGCCCCGCCCCCGGACGACCTGGGCAGCGTGCCGCCGGCCGGCACGCCGCCGCCGCTGCTGTAGCGGGCGGCGCCTTACGCTCTCTCTGCCACACCCGCCCCGCCCTCGTTCCACCGATGGCGCCGGGCGGGGCGGACCCTGCCGGCGCCCACCCGAGTACGTCCCGCTCCGCCCGCTCGGACCGCCCCGCCCGCATGCCGCCTCTCCACCCCGCCCTGCTCCTCCTCGTCCCCGGCCCGACCGGCGCTGTCGAAGGGTCCGGCTCGCTGACGCTGCTCGTCGTCTACGTCGTGCTCGCGATCGGCGTCTCGTTCCTGTGCTCGATCATGGAGGCCGTGCTGCTGAGCGTGACGCCGGCCTACGTCGGCGCGCTCGGCGACACGAACGCGGCGGCCGCCGATCGCCTCAAGGAGCTCAAGGCCGACGTGGACCGCCCGCTCGCGGCCATCCTCACGCTCAACACGATCGCCCACACGATCGGGGCGGCCGGCGCGGGCGCCGAGGCCGCCGGCTACTTCGGGGCGGCCTCGGTCGGCATCTTCTCGGCCGTCCTCACGCTGGGCATCCTGGTCCTTTCCGAGATCATCCCCAAGACCATCGGCGCCGTCTACTGGCGCGGCCTCGCCCCGCTCGTGTCCCGGCTCCTCGTCGGCATCGTGTTCGTGCTCAAGTGGACCGGGCTCATCTGGCTCTCGCAGGCCCTCACGAAGCTCATTGCGCGCGGCAAGAAGGAGGACTCGGTAAGCCGCGAGGAGCTGGCGGCGCTGGCCCAGATCGGGACCGAGGAGGGCGTGTTCGATGCGTCCGAGAGCCGCATCCTCCAGAGCCTGTTCCGCTTTAGCGAGCTCAAGACCCGCGACGTCATGACGCCGCGGACCGTCGTCGTGGCCTACCCCGAGGGCGCGCCGCTCCGCGAGATCGCCAATGACGGGACCCCGTTCTCGCGCCTCCCGCTCTACCGCGGCACCAAGGACACCGTGACCGGCTTCGTCCTGCGCGACGACGTGCTCCGGGCCGTGGCCGACGGACGGGGCGACGAGCCGTCCTCGACGGTCGCCCGCGACCTCCTGTCGGTCCCCGACTCGCTCCCGCTGCCCAAGCTGTTCGACCGGCTCCTGGAGCGGCGCGAGCACCTCGCGCTCGTTGTCGGTGAGTACGGGGGGACGGCCGGCGTGGTCTCGGTCGAGGACGTGGTCGAGACCATCCTCGGCCTCGAAATCGTCGACGAGGTCGACCGCGACGACGATATGCAGGCGGCGGCCCGGGCGCAGTGGGCCGAGCGGGCCACGCGACTCGGCCTGGTCGACGACCCCGCCGACGGGGCGGCCGTGGACGCGGCCGTCGAGCAGGCGGCGGCGGTTCAGTACGGGATCACGGGCGGCGAGCCGCCGGCGGTCTCGCCGGCCGAGCCTCGGAGGTAGCGGGCAGCAGATGCCCCCGCCCTGGCCGCGGGCGGGGTGGTCGGGGCAACCGGCGATCGCCCGGGGGCGGGGCGGGACGGTAAGGGCGACCGGCGGTCGCCCACTGGGTCGGGCGGCGCGTCCCCGATCCCAGCACCCGGCGAAGAATCCGCCCCGCCCCGGTGCGGCGTCCCCGGGCGGGGCGGCCTGTGGAGACATTGCGCCCACGCCGACCGCCCCGCCCGACCGCCCCGCCCGATGCGCCGCCTCGAAGACTTCTCCGACGCCGACCTCCGCGTCTTTGCCCGCCCCGCCCTGCCGCCGCCGGCCGCCATCCGCTCGGTCTACCTCATCGGGATCTGCGGGAAGGGGATGGGCGCGCTCGCCGAGCTGCTCGCCGAGGCCGGCTACGCCGTGCGCGGGTCGGACGAGGCCGCCTACCCGCCCATGTCGACGCGCCTCGCCGCGGCCGGCATCGAGGTCCTCGAAGGCTACGACGCGGCCCACCTCGACGGCCCCGACGGCCCGCCCGACCTCGTCGTCGTGGGCAACGCGGCCGTGCCGACGCACCCCGAGGCGGCGGCAGCGCGCGAGCGCGGGCTCGTGCAGGCGTCGCTGCCCGAGACCCTCGCCCACCTGTTCCTGGCCGAGCGCCGCCCCGCCGTCGTCGCCGGCACGCACGGGAAGACGACGACGACGGGGATGCTCGTCCACGTGCTCCGCGAGGCCGGGCTCGACCCCGGCTTCCTCGTCGGCGGCGTGCTCGTGGACGAGGCGCGGACGAGCGGGCTGGGGAGCGGAGCGGCGTTCTGTGTCGAGGGCGACGAGTACGACGCGGCCTACTTCGACAAGCGGCCCAAGATGATCCTCTACCGGCCGTACCGGGCCGTCGTCACGTCGCTGGAGTTCGACCACGCCGACATCTACGCCGACTGGGACGAGTACCAGCGGGCGTTCCACGCCTTCGTCTCGCTGCCGCCGCCCGACGGCCTCCTCGTCCTCAACGGCGAGGAGCTCGAGGTCCGCGCGCTCGCCGAGTGGTCGTGGGCGCGCGTGCGGCTCTACGGCGAGGAAGGCGCGCCGGGTGGGCCGTTCGACGTGGCCGCCCGCGACCTCGCGACCGAGGACGGCGCCCAGCGGTTCACGCTCGTCGTGGGCGGGGAGGCCGTCGCGCGCGTCCGCCTCCCGCTCGGCGGGCGGTACAACGCGCTCAACGCGCTCGCGGTCGCGGCCGTGGCCCTCGACGCCGGGGCTACGCCGCAGCAGGTGGCCGACGGGCTCGCCTCGTTCGCCGGCATGAAGCGGCGCCAGGAGGTGGCCTACGATGGCCGCGTGCTCGTCGTCGACGACTTTGCCCACCACCCGACGGCCGTCGAGGCGACCGTCCGCGGCGTCCGCGAGCGGTGGCCGGGGCGGCGCGTCGTGGCCGTGTTCGAGCCGCGGTCGAACTCGTCGCGGCGGGCCGCCTTCGAGTCCCCGTACGCCCGCGCGCTCGCCGCCGCCGACGCCGTGTTCCTCTCCACCCCGCCCCTCCGCCACAACGACGACCCGGCCCACTTTCTCGACGCCGAGGCCGTCGCCGCGTCGGTCCGCGAGGGCGGCACGCCGGCCGCGGCCTACGCCTCCGCCGACGCGCTCCTCCCCGACCTCCTGGCGGACCTGCGCGACGGCGACCTCGCGCTCGTCATGTCCAACGGCTCGTTCGACGGCCTCGTCGGCAAGCTGGCGGACGCGCTGGCGGGGAGGAACGGAGGGGCGGACGAGGGATAAGGGGGAGCCGCCCCGCCCGCGCCACGAGAGGAACCCGCCGGGCGGGGCGGCCGCCGTCTCTGTCTATTCCTCCATGCCCGATCCCTCCATCCCTCGAACGGACGCCCTCGGCCGGCCGGTGCGCCTGGCCGCCCCGCCCCGGCGCATCGTCTCGCTCGTCCCGTCGCAGACGGAGCTGTTGGCCGACCTCGAGCTGGACGACGAGGTCGTCGGGCTCACGCGGTTCTGCGTCCACCCGGACGGCTGGAAGGCGGCCAAGACGATCGTAGGCGGGACGAAGAACGTCAACGTCGAGCGCGTGCGTGGGCTCCGGCCCGACCTCGTGATCGCAAACAAGGAGGAGAACGTCCGTGAGCAGGTCGAGGCCGTCGCCGCGTTCTGCCCGGTCTACGTGACGGACGTGGCCGACGTGGACGGCGCGGTCGCCATGATCCGCGACGTCGGCGCGCTCGTCGGCCGCGCGGCGCGGGCGGGGCGGATTGCCGACGAGGTCGAGGGCGGGTTCGCTGCCCTCGCGGCCGCCCCGCCCGCATCGAGTCCGCCCGCATCGAGTCCGCCCCGCACCGAGCGCGCGCTCTACCTCATCTGGCGCGACCCGTGGATGGCAGTCGGCGGCGACACGATCATTTCGGATGTGCTGGAGCGGGGCGGCTGGGCCAACGCGACCTCCAGCCGCGACCGCTACCCGACGCTCTCAGATCAGGACATCGACCAACTCGCGCCGGACGTGGTCATGCTCTCGTCCGAGCCGTACCCGTTCCAGGCCAAGCACGTGGCCGAGGTCCAGGCGCTCGCGCCGGCCGCCCGCGTCGTGCTCGTCGACGGCGAGGCGTTCTCGTGGTACGGGAGCCGCCTCCGGCACACGCCGGCCGTTCTCCGCACGCTCCGCGCGGGCGGGGCGGAGGCCAGCGGGGCGGACCGCTAGCCCAAGCGACCGGCCGCCCAGCAGGCCGAGGGCCTGGGGGCGGGGGCGGGTTCGGGCCGGTCCGCACGGGCGGGGTGGTTGGACTTCGTGTGAGGCCGAGGCCGTGTCAGGGACGCGTGGAACTACGGCGCCGCCGCGGGATCGGACCTGACGAACTCATTCCCCTCTCTCTATGATCTTCTCCCCTCCCACCGACCGCCCCGCCCTCGACGCCGGAACCTTCGACCTCGGCGACGGCCTGACCATCCACCGCCTCGGCTACGGCGCCATGCGGATCACGGGCAAGGGCATCTGGGGTCCGCCCAAGGACCACGACGAGTCCGTCCGCGTGCTGAAGCGGGCGGTCGAGCTCGGGATCGACTTTGTCGACACGGCCGACAGCTACGGCCCCTTCGTCAGCGAGGACCTGATCGCCGAGGCGCTCGCGCCGTACGACGACGTCGTGATCGCGACAAAGGGCGGCCTCCTGCGGACCGGCCCGAACGAGTGGCCGGTCCTGGGCAAGCCGTCGTATCTCCGCCAGGCCGTCCAGATGTCGCTCCGCCGGCTGAAGCTGGACACCATTCCGCTCTACCAGCTCCACCGGATCGACCCCGAGGTCGACCGCGACGAGCAGTTTGCCGCGCTCAAGGAGTTCCAGGACGAGGGCTGGGTCCGCCTCGTCGGCCTCAGCGAGGTCGACGTCGACGAGATCAAGGCGGCGCAGGACTTCGGCCTGTCCATCGTGACGGTCCAGAACGAGTACAACCTGGGCAACCGGAAGCACGAGGACGTGGTCGACTTTTGCGAGAGCGAGGGCATCGGCTTTATCCCGTGGTTCCCGCTCAACGCCGGCAAGCTGGCCGACGACGGGACGCTCGACGACGCGGCCAACGAGGTGAGCGCGTCGCCGTCGCAGGTGGCGCTCGCGTGGCTCCTCAAGCGGTCGCCCGTGATGCTCCCGATCCCGGGCACGTCGAGCGTCGAGCACCTCGAAGAGAACACGGCCGCGGCCGCGCTCGACCTGCCCGACGCCGTGTTTGACCGCCTCGATCAGGCCACTCGCGACGCGAGCTAGGTCCGCACCGAAGCGCCGATTCTGCCCTGCCTGGGGCTGTTTCCGTCTGAGGATTTCCTTAGGGACGGCGCTCAGACGTTCCTCAAAGTGGGCGGGGCGGCCTGCGTTCGCTCTTTCCTGCTCCCAAGGGTTGCTGCTCCACCGCGAGGCGCGGCGTGGCGCCTTGACGACGCCGTCCGGGTGTGTTGTCTTGGAGCATGACCGTCCGCCACCCCACCCCCTCCGTTGTCCACGACGCGACCGCCCCGGCCCGGCCGGCGGCGGTCCGCTCGGCGTGCGGTGAGGGCGGGGCGGTGCGCTCCGACGCGGCCCGCGCGGACGCCGCCCCGCCCGTGGTGGCGGAGGCCGAACGTGCGCCCTGCCGGTGCGGAGAGCCGGAGCGCACGGCTCGTCCTGGGCGGCCCGCTTTTCCTGGTTCGGCGCACGGCGTGCGTCTCGGCACAGGCGCACGGAGCGCCGGCCGCCTTCCCAGGTTCGGGTTCTCCCCGGTGCTCCGGGGTTCCCGCCCCCAATAGATTGCGAGTTGCTCTACGCGGCCAAACACTGCCTCTTCTGAAGGTTAGGCCGTCACCCTGGTAGACATGAACCTTCCCAACACATCGACCGAACGCCTGACGCAGGTGGTCCACCTCTACCTCGCGGTGGCGGACACGGCGTCGGGCGAGCACGAGCCCCACGAGCGCCAGCTCGCCATCGACCTGATGCGGCGGTGGGAGCCGCGGTGCGACGAGGAGGCCATCGAGGCCATCGTCGACACGGCTTACGTCGCGGCCCGGTCGGGCTACGAGGTCGACCGGATCGTCGGCGAACTCCGCGAGGCGCTCTCGTTCGA
Organism: Rubrivirga litoralis; assembly: GCF_031846415.1. Classification (NCBI taxonomy): domain Bacteria; kingdom Pseudomonadati; phylum Rhodothermota; class Rhodothermia; order Rhodothermales; family Rubricoccaceae; genus Rubrivirga; species Rubrivirga litoralis. Next base: position 74,158 of record NZ_JAVRHT010000007.1, read on the forward strand.
GGACCGGAACCGGCTGCTCGCCGACCTCGGCCGGATTGCCCGGGCTGACGGCCACCTCACGCTCCGCGAGGCCGAGATCATCGGCCAGATCCGGTCCGCTTTCCGCCGCGGCGGCGAGCCCCACCCGAGGCCCGAGGCCTGACCGCCCCGCCCCGCCCGCTGGGGCGACGACGAAACGAAGAGAGCCGCGCCCATCTCCGGGCGCGGCTCTCTTTTTGTCTGGGGCCGAGGGCGGGGTGGCCGCCCCGCCCTCACGCCGCCGGCGTCCAGGCGTCGACCTTGTCCTCGATGTAGCGGCGGACGTTCTCGGCCGGGATCCGGTCCTGCTCCATCGAGTCCCGGTCGCGGACGGTCACGGTCCCGTCCTCTAGCGTGTCGCCGTCGACGGTGATGGCGAACGGCGTCCCGACCTCGTCCTGGCGGCGGTAGCGGCGGCCGACGGCGCCCTTCTCGTCGTAGGTCACGTTGAACTGCCGGCGGAGGTCGGCCTCGATCTTGTGGGCCGCCTCGGGCATCCCGCCCTTCTTGACGAGCGGGAACACGGCGGCCGTGAACGGGGCGAGGGCGGGGTGGAACCGGAGGACCGTCCGCGTCTCGGTCTTGTCGCCGTTCGTGACCTCCTCCTCGGCGTAGGCGTCGCAGAGCACCATGAGGATTGTCCGGTCGAGGCCGACCGACGTCTCGACGACGTAGGGGAGGTAGCGCTCCTGCGTCTGCGGGTCGAAGTACTCCAGCTTTTTGCCGCTGAACTCCTGGTGCCGGCTGAGGTCGTAGTCGGTCCGGCTGTGGACGCCCTCGACCTCGTTCCACCCGAACGGGTACTCGTACTGGACGTCTTGGGCGGCGTCGGCGTAGTGGGCCAGCTTTTCGTGCTCGTGCCACCGCAGCTTCTCGGGGCGGATGCCGTTGGCGCGGTGCCACGCCATGCGCCGCTCGGACCACGCCTCGTAGGCCTCCATCTGCTCGCCGGGCTTGACGAAGTACTGCATCTCCATCTGCTCGAACTCGCGCATGCGGAAGATGAACTGGCGCGCGACGATCTCGTTGCGGAAGGCCTTCCCGATCTGGGCGATCCCGAACGGGACCTGCTGCCGGGCCGTCTCGGCGACCGTCTTAAAGTGGACGAAGATGCCCTGGGCCGTCTCGGGGCGGAGGTAGATCCGGTCGTCCTCGCCGGCGACGGCGCCCACGCGCGTCTCGAACATGAGGTTGAACTGGCGGACGTCGGTCCAGTCGAAGGCGCCGGAGTCGGGGCTCTTGATCTCCTCGTCCTGGATGACCTGGCCGAGGGCCGAGGCCGGGTCGTCGGCGTTGAGGGCGGCCACGAAGCGGCCGTAGACGGCGTCGGCCTCGTCGTCCTTGCCCTTCGCGCGGAGCTTGTCGACGTGGCCCTCGATGAGCTGGTCGGCCCGGTAGCGCCGCTTCGAGGCTTTGTCGTCGATCATGGGGTCCGAGAACGCGTCGACGTGGCCGGACGCCTTCCAGACGGTCGGGTGCATGAGGATGGCGGCGTCGAGCCCGACGACGTTGTCGTGCTCGCGGACCATCGCGTTCCACCACCGCTCGCGGACGTTCCGCTTGAGCTCGACGCCGAGCGGGCCGTAGTCGTACACGGCGCCCAGCCCGCCGTAGATCTCGGACGACGGGTAGAGGAAGCCGCGGCGCTTGGCGAGGGAGACGATCGTGTCGAGGTCGGCCATGTCGGAGGTGTGGGGAGCCCGCAAGATCGCGGCGGGGCGGGGCGGGGCGGCGAACGGCGGTCGAAAAGCGCGGGCTAGGTTGGGACCGCCCCGCCCCCAGAACCGCCCCGCCCCGATGTCCGCCCCGCCCCTGCTGCCCGGCGTCCCCGGCGACGTCACGGCGCCGCGCCAGACGCTGCTCCCCGACCTCCGCCGGTTCCGACTCGCCGACGACGCGTCGTACACGTGGCGGCACACGCCCGAGGGCGGGGCGGAGGGCGTTTACCGGCTCGTCGTGCCGGCTGGGTTCGAGCACGACTTTGCGAGCGTGCCCCGGCCGCTGTGGGCGCTCGTCGCGCCCATCGATCTGGGCATCGCGTCCATCTTCCACGACTGGCTCTACGCGCGGGCGGGCCGCGCCGAGACGCTCCGGTGGGCGGGGCGGACGCCGGGGGCGGGGTGGGAGCCGGTGCCCAAATGGTGGACGCGCCGCGACGCCGACCGGCTGTTCGCGCGGCTCATGCGCGAGCAGGGCGTGCCACGGTGGCGGCGGCGGGCGGCGTTCCTGGCCGTCCGCGCGTTCGCGGGCGGGGTTTGGGGGCGACGTCAGACGCGCCCGGCGCCGCGGCCATAAGCCCTACCTTACGCCCGGCTCCCGCGTCCGCCCCGCCCTCTGGGACCGCCCTTTGGGTTCGCCCCGCCGCCATGCTCCGCCTGCTCGCTCTCGTCCTCCTCACGGTTCTCGCGGCCGGGTGCGCCACGACCACGCCGCCCCGCCCGACCGCAGACGCGCCGGGCGGGGCGGCGCTTCCGACGATCGCCGCGAAGACGGCCGGCATGGAACGGCGCGACGGCTTCCTGCCCGTCTACTGGGACGCCGCGGCCGGGAAGGCGTGGCTCGAAGTGCCGGCGCTCGACACGGACCTCCTCTACGTCGTCTCGCTGGCGGCCGGGCTGGGGTCGAACGACGTCGGCCTCGACCGGGGGCAGCTCGGCGGCGAGCGCGTGGTCCGGTTCGAGCGGGTCGGGCCGCGCGTGCTCCTCGTGCAGCCGAACCTCCGGTTCCGGGCCGACACCGACAACGCGGCCGAGCGGCTGGCCGTCGAGGACGCGTTCGCGCCGTCGGTCGTGTGGGGCTTCGACGTGGGCGCCGAGGGCGAGGGCGGGGCGGTGCTCCTCGACGCGACCGACTTCGTGGTCCGCGACGCGCACGGCGTGGCACAGCGGCTGAAGGGGACCGGCCAGGGCGCGTTCGCGCTCGACCGCGCGCGGAGCGCGCTCGTCCCGGCCGAGCTCAAGGCGTTCCCGCAGAACACCGAACTCGAAGCCCGCCTCACGTTCGCCAGCGACGCGCCGGGCCGCTACGTCCGCGACGTGGCCGCCGACCCGACGGCGGTGACGGTCCGCGTGCGGCACTCGTTCGTGGCGCTGCCGCCGCCGGGCTACACGCCGCGGCCGTTCCGCCCGGCCTCGGGCTACTTTCCCACCGGCTACGCCGACTACGCGGTCCCCATCGGCGAGGAGGTCGAGCGGCGGTTTATCACGCGGCACCGTTTGCAGTGCGCCGCCCCGCCCGACGCGAGCGGCCTGTGCGACCCGGTCGAGCCCATCGTGTACTACCTGGACCCCGGGACGCCCGAGCCCGTGCGCGGGGCGCTCCTGGACGGGGCGCGGTGGTGGACCGACGCGTTCCGCGCCGCCGGCTTCCGCGACGCCTACCGCGTCGAGGTCCGGCCGGACTCGGTCGACCCGCTCGACGTCCGCTACAACACGATCCAGTGGGTCCACCGGGCCACGCGCGGGTGGAGCTACGGGGCCAGCGTGACGGACCCGCGGACGGGCGAGATCCTAAAGGGCGCCGTCTCGTTGGGCTCGCTCCGCGTGCGCCAGGACTACCTCATCGCCGAGGGCCTGCTCGCACCGTACACCGGGGAGAACGCGGCCGGCTTCGACCCGGAGGGCGACCCCATGCTCGCGCTCGCGCTCGCGCGGCTCCGCCAGCTCTCGGCCCACGAGGTCGGCCACACGATCGGGCTCGCCCACAACTTTGCCGCCTCGACGCAGGGCCGCGCCTCGGTCATGGACTACCCCGCCCCGCTCGCCGCCGTCGCCGAGGGCGGGGTGGACCTGTCGGACGCCTACGGCGTCGGCCTGGGCGACTGGGACGTGCAGGCCGTCCGCTACGGGTACACGCCGGACGAGAGCGCGCTGCCGGCGATCCTGGCCGAGACCCGCGCACGCGGGCTCCTCTTCCTCACCGACGCCGACGCCCGCCCCGCCGGGGCCGCCTCGCCCGTCGCCGCGCTCTGGGACAACGGGGCCGACGCCGTCGCGGCGCTCCGCTCGCAGATGGCCGTGCGGCGCGCGGCGCTCGACCGCTTTGGGGAGGCCGCCGTCCGCGAGGGGCGCCCGCTGGCAACGCTCGAAGAGGTCCTCGTCCCGCTCTACCTCGGCCACCGCTACCAGGTCGAGGCGGCGTCTCACCTCGTGGGCGGGGTGGCGTACGCGTACACCGAGCGCGGCGACGGATCCGCCCCGCCCGCGCCGGTCCCGGGTGACGTGCAGGCCGCGGCGCTCGGCGCGCTCTTGGAAGCCGTCACGCCGGCGGCTCTGGCGCTGCCCGACGCGGCCCGACTCATCCCGCCCCGCCCGCCGGGCTACGGCGCCACGCGCGAGCTGTTCGACCGGCGGACCGGGCTCACGTTCGACCCCGTGGCCCCGGCCGAGACGGCGGCGACGCTGGTGTTCGGGTTCCTGCTCGACCCCGACCGCGCGGCGCGGCTCGCGTACCAGCCCGCCCTCGACGGCTCGCTCCCCGGCCTCGCCGACGTCCTGGAGCGGACGACGACCGCCGTCCGCACGGCGCCGGCGGCGACGCCCTACGAGATGGCCCTCCGCCGGGCCACCCTCTCCGCGTGGGTCGACGGCCTGCTCGGCCTCGCGGCCGACGACGACGCAGCCCCCGAGGTCCAGGCCGCAGCGGTCGACCACGCGCTCGCGCTCGGCGCCCAGCTCTCCGCCGACGGGGGCGGGGCGGACGGCGCGCTCGACCGATGGCTGGCCGACCGGATCTTCCGCTTCCTCGACCGCGAGTACGACCCGGAGGGCGGGGTGGAGCGGCTGGACGCGCCGCCGGGGGCGCCGATTGGGAGCAGGTAGAGCAGGTAGAGCAGGTAGAGCAGGTAGAGCAGGTAGAGCAGGTAGAGCAGCCTACGGCCGGTGGGCGGGGGCGCACCAGCGGTCGCGGGTCGAGATCATCCGAAGCAAGCCGGCGTTGATCTGCCGGTACTGGGCCGCGAGCGCGGTGGCGACGTCTGCGTCGAGGTAGCCGCAACGCTCCGCGAATCGGACCCACGTCAGCGTCTCTTCGGCCTCGGCATGGGCGTCGGAGAGTTTGCTCGCAAAATGTCTGGGATACCCGCGCTTTGCCCACGCTTCGGACAGGTTTGCGCAGACGCTCCGAGACGACCGCCGGACCTGATCGGTCAGCGCATACTGCTCTTCCTTCGGCCACCGCTTCGACTGCTCGAACAGCGCCATCGCACAAGCGAAGGCCTCGCCATAGACGTGGAGCTCTCTGACTTCTCTGATCGCCATTGCTCTACCTGCTCTCTCGCTCTACCTGCTCTCCCGCTCTACCTGCTCTCTCGCCCCCTCACCCCGCCCCGCCCATCAGCCCGCGCTCGGCGAGCGACGTGAAGCCGCGGCCCGCGATGACGATGTGGTCGTGGACTGGGATGCCCAGCACCCGCCCCGCCTCGACCAGCTGCTTCGTGACCGCCACGTCCTCGCGGCTGGGCTCGGGGTTGCCCGACGGGTGGTTGTGGAGGCACACGACCGACGCGGCGTGCTCCAGGATGGCCCGCTCGAACACCTGGCGCGGCTCGACAATGGAGGCCGCCAGTCCGCCCGTCGTCAGCGTGTACTCGGACGTGACCACGTTGGCCGTGTTGAGGTGGAGCACGACGAACACCTCGCGGGGCAGGTCGCGGAGGCGCGGGCCGTAGGCGGCGGCCACGTCGGCCGGGCTCCGCACCTGGACGCGGCCCGCGGGCGGGGCGGCCTCGACGCGGCGGCCGATCTCGAACACGGCCGCCAGCTGCGCCGCCTTCGCCGGGCCGACGCCCTTCGTGGACCGCGCCACCTGGGCCGCGTCGCGCCGGGCCAGCTTCGCCAGCGACCCGTACGCCTGGAGCAGCGCCTGCCCCAGCTCGACGGCCGACACGCTCCGCCCGCCGACGCGCGTCCCGCTCCCGAACACGAGCCCCACCAGTTCGGCATCCGACAACGCGGACGGGCCTTTGGCCAGAAGCTTTTCGCGGGGCCGGTCCGCTTCGGGCCGGTCGCGGATGGGGACGTACCCGTACTGGACGTCGGGCTCCTCGGGCTCGTGGAGCGAGATCCCGGGGCGGAAGGCGTCGGCGGGCATGGGCGGGGTGGGTGCGAGCGGGCCTCGCTAGACCCGCCGCCCCGCCCGGCGTAACCCTCCCGGGCCGCCCCGCCCCCGCAGCGACAGCGGATTTGCGGGCGGGGTGGTACCACGTCTGCCCCGCGTCGCGCCTCACCGCCCCGCCCGAAACGCACGCCGCCCCGCCCCGGACGAGCGGGGTGGGGCGGCCGGTCGACAGGTGGGGTGGCGCCTCGTGCCTTACTCAGGGATCAGCTCGTTGAGCAGGTGCTCGTTCGACGGGCTCAGCTGGATCTGCTTGAGCAGCGCCTGCATGGCCTCGTCGGGGTAGCGGGAGTTCAGCGCGCGGAGGAGCATGTTGCGCTGCTTCGCGATCTCGTCCGGCACGAGGCGCTCCTCGTTCCGCGTCCCCGAGCGCTTGATGTTGATGGCCGGGTAGATCCGCTTTTCCGAGAGGTCGCGGTCGAGGACGATCTCGGCGTTGCCGGTCCCCTTGAACTCCTCGAAGATCACGTCGTCCATGCGGCTGCCGGTCTCGACGAGCGCCGTGGCGATGATGGTCAGCGAGCCGCCGTTCTCGATGTTCCGGGCCGACCCGAAGATCTTGCGCGGCATGAGGAGCGCGCGGGCGTCGAGGCCGCCCGACATGGTCCGCCCGGAGTTGCCGCCGAACAGGTTGAACGTCCGCCCGAGGCGCGTGAGCGAGTCGAGCAGGATCACGACATCGTTCTTCTGCTCGACGAGCCGGCGCGCGTACTCGAACGCGAGCGTGGCCACGCGGACGTGGTTGTCTTCGCCAGCGTCGTTCGACGACGCGAAGACGGTGCACTCCGTGTTCCGGCGGAAGTCGGTCACCTCCTCGGGCCGCTCGTCGATGAGCAGGGCCACGAGCTTGACCTCGGGGTGGTTCTCGGCGAGCCCGGCGGCGATCCCCTTCAGGAGCACCGTCTTGCCGGCGCGGGGCGGGGCGACGATGAGCGCCCGCTGGCCCTTCCCGAGCGGCGAGACCATGTCGATGACGCGCATCGACGTGTCGTCGGAGCCGGTTACGAGGTGGAGCTTTTCCTCGGGGTAGATGACGAGGCCCTCATCGAAGTCCTCGGTCTCCTCGGCCCACTCGTCCGGGCTCATACCCATCACTTCCTCGACTTCGGAGACTTGCCAGGCCCCCTTGCGGCCCGGCTTGATCGTGCCCTTGAGGAGCACACCGTCGCGGAGGTTGTACTTCTGGATGAGCGGGGGCGGCATGAACGGGTCGTTGTCGCCCTTGGTCAGCGAGGTCGAGAGCTCGCGGATGAACCCGAACTTCTTGTCGCCGATCAACTCCAGCATGCCCTCGAACGGCTCGCCGGGGTGGCCGCCGCCCTTGCTGTTGTCGCCGCCTTTTTTCGGGGAGTCCCCGCCCTTTTTGGAGCGGCTCCGCTTTTTGCGGCGGCCCCCGCCCTCGTCGTCGCTGCCGCCCTCGTCGGGGAGGCTGTCGCTGGAGGCGACGGGCTCGGCGTCGCGCGTCTTGCGGCGGCGGCGCTTGGGGGCCTCGGAGCCGCCGTCGGCCTGGGCGTCCTCTGTGGGGGCCGGGGCGTCCTCCTTCTTTTTGCGCGTGCGGCGCTTGGCGGGGGCTTTCGCATCGGCCGCGTCGGACGATCCGTTCGTGCCGCTGGCGCTCCCGGTGAGGTCGATGACCTTGGTCCGCGACCGCGACCGGCGCTTGGTGTCAGCGTCGTCGGGGCGGTCCGTCGCGTCGTCGGGGGCCGACGAGCTCGTCTTGTCTGCCATGAAATGGATGGCTGGCGATACAGGGCGTCGGCGGGCGCCGGCGCGTCGGGGGGAAGGCGGCCGGGGCCGAGCATGCGCTCAGGCGTGTGCGGCCGCAGGGGTCCGTGCGGATCGTTCGGGCGTCCGGCGCGTGTGCGGCCGGACAAGCACTCGGCCCAACTCAGCGCGGGCCTGTGCGAAACGGTTACAACAATCGGGCCGGCCGCGGAGGCATCCGCTCCGTCTCGCTCCGCTGCGACGACGTGACTGCCGGCCCTAGAGTGCCCCGGCTGCGTCGGATGGGTTCGCGAGTGGGGCCACGTTCTGACGACGGAGAAGATAGACGGTTTCCCCACGGGAAGCAAGCGCACGTGCCGCCCCGCTCCCACGTCGGGCGGGGCCGAGGCTACAACCCCCTCGGGCGGGGCGGCGCTATCCTCGGGCCATGCCCGACCTCTCCCTCGAACACCGCCACTGGGCTGCCGGACGGCATGTCGTTGCCGGCTTGGACGAGGCCGGGCGGGGCTGCCTCGCCGGCCCGGTCGTGGCCGCCGCCGTCGTGCTCCCGCCGGACGCCCGTCTCCCCGGCCTGGACGACTCCAAAAAGCTCTCGCCAGCGGCCCGCGAGGCGCTCGTTCCCACGATCGAGCGCGTCGCCGTCGCCGTCGCCGTCGGCCAGTGCTCGCCGGAGGAGGTCGACCGGCTGAACGTGCTATGGGCGGCGATGGAGGCCATGCGCCGCGCGGCGGCCGCCCTCCCCGCCCCGCCCGACGCGGTCCTGGTCGACGGCAACACGCGGATCCCAGACGCGCCGTGCCCGCAGGAGACGGTCGTCAAGGGCGACGGGCTCAGCCTGTCGATCGCGGCGGCGTCGGTCGTGGCCAAGGTGACGCGGGACCGGATCATGGTCGAGCTCGACGCGGCGTTCCCGGCCTACGGCTGGGCGGGGCACAAGGGGTACCCGACGGCGGCGCACTACGCGGCGCTCGCGGAGCACGGGCCGAGTCCGCACCACCGGCGCTCGTTCCGCCTCACGCGGTAACGCGCGGGCGGGGCGGCCGCCGGCAGAGCAACCGCGGGCGGGGTGGAGCGCCTGTCAGCCGCCCCGCTCGACGACGGCCTCGGCCACGTCGCGGGCGACGAGCGCGGGGAGCCGGTCGGCGTCGACGACGAAGTGGGCCTGGGCGTACGTCGGCTCGCGCTCGGCCAGGAGCGCGCCGACGCGTCGGGCCAGCGCCTCGCCCTGGAGCGGCCGCCCCGCCCCGTCGGCCAGGAGCGGACGGCCCCCGGCGTCTCCGAGGCGTGCGAGCGTGGTCGCGGCGGACGCGCGGAGCCACACGACGACGCCCGCCGTCTGCGCCGTCCACAGGTTCACGAGGTCCACGAGCGCGCCGCCGCCGGTCGCCACGACGAGGCCCTCGGCGTTCGTGGTCTCGGCGAGGGCCTCGGCCTCGGCCTCGCGGAACGCGGCCTCCCCGCCCCGCTCGAACAGGGCGGGGATGGTCTGCCCCGTCCGCGCCTCGATCAGCCAGTCCAGGTCAACGAAGCGGTACCCCAGGCGGTCGGCCACGAGCGGGCCGACGGTGCTCTTGCCGGAGGCCATGAAGCCGGTGAGGTAGACGCGGGGGGACACGGAAGGAAGGCGGAAGGCGGAAGGCGGAAGGCGGAAGGCGGAAGATCGTGCGGGCAGCGGGCAGCAAGGTGCCCCGCCCCGCCCGTGGGCGGGGTGGTAGAGGCGACCGGCGGTCGCCCGCAAGCAGCACACCCGCCACCCCGTCCGCCGAAAATGGTCCGGGCCAGATTCGTAGGGACACCATGCATGGTGTCCGCATTGGGGGCACGGCACGCCCGCCCCACCCAGGTCGGAGGGGGCATCGGGCGGGGCGGTCTGGGCACGTACCCGCCCCGCCCGTCACCGCCCCGGACACGGCACGCCGCGTCCCTACGAGTGCCTGACGCCGGGCGGGGCGGGGCGGGACGAACCGGGCGCCGCCCCGCCCGCGGACGACTGCCGGTCGCCCCTACCACCCACGGGCGGGGCGGCCGGAACATTTCGCAGCGCCCGCCCCATCCCCCATCCCCCATCCCCCATCCCCCATCCCCCATCCCCCATCCCCTTTGCCCACCACGCGCCTTCTGATCGAGTACGACGGGACCGACTTCCGCGGCTGGCAGGTCCAGCCGGCGGGGCCGACGATTCAAGGCACCGTCGAGGCCGCGCTCGCGACGGCGCTCCGCGCGCCCGTCGCCGTCGTCGGGTCGGGGCGGACGGACGCGGGCGTCCACGCCCGCGGGCAGGTGGCGCATTTCGTGACCGACGCGGCGCCCGACGCGCACCGGCTGCGGGCGGCGCTGAACGGGCTGCTCCCGCCGGCCGTCGCCGTGCTCGCCGTGGAGCCGGCGCCCGACGGGTTCCACGCGCGGTTCGACGCGCGGCGGCGGCGGTACACGTACCAGGCCACGACTGAACCCCGCGCCCTCGACCGCCGGACGCGCGCGCTCTTCCGCCCCGCCCCCGACGTCGACGCCATGAACCGGGCCGCCGAGACGCTCCTCGGGTGCCACGAGTTTTCGTCGTTCTGCCGGACGAAGTCGGAGACGACGAACCGCGTGTGCACCGTCGAGACGGCGCGGTGGGTGCCCGGAGCGCGCGCGGGCGACTGGGACTTCGAGATCGCCGCCGACCGCTTCCTGCACGGTATGGTCCGGGCCGTCGTCGGGACGCTCGTCGAGGTCGGGCGCGGGCGCCGGCCAGCAGACGACCTCGCCCGCGTCCTCGGCGCCCGCGACCGCCGCGCGGCCGGCCCCGCCGCTCCGGCCCTCGGCCTCGTCCTGGAGCGCGTGGACTACGCCGAGCCCGCGTTCGCCGCCCCGCCCGCGGCGCCATAGGGGCGGGGCGGGCACCGGACCGCGACGCGGAGCGTTGACGGCAACTCCACGCAACCATTCCGCGCCCCGCCCGAACCATGGGCTCTCACGCCGCCGCACCGGACGCCCCGCCATGCTGATCCAGCGTTTGCTCCAGATCCTCGTCGTCGCCATCGTCCTGGTGGCGGCGTTCGGCCTGCTCGCGCTCGTGCTCGACCTGGTCGGGTGGCTCCTCGCGCTGGCCGTCCGCGTGATCATCGTGCTCGTGGTCGTGGCCGCGGGGCTCCGGTTCGTCGAGCTCGTCCGCGACAAGAGCCGGCGGTAGAGCGCGGGCGGGGCGGTAGCTTGGGCGCTACACTTTGCCCCGCCCGATGCCCGAGTCTGCCACCGCCGCCCCGCCTCTCCAAGTCTCCTCCGAGACCGCCCCGCTCCGGCAGGTCGTGGTCCACACGCCGGGCGAGGAAATGGCGCTCGTGGCGCCGGGGAACAAGGACGAGCTGCTGTTCGACGACCTCCTGTTCGTGGAGGAGGCCCGCGAGGAGCACGCCACGCTCGTCCGCCTGTTCGAGGCGGCCATCGGCGACGCCGGCGCCGAGGGCGGGGCGGTCCTCCAGCTGTCCGACCTGCTCCGCGAGGCGTTCGACGGGGCCGACGCGCGCGAGTCGTTCGTCGAGGCGCTCGTCGAGCTCCTCCCCGAGCGCAACTTCGAGGCGTACGAGGCCGAGCTCAAGGCGCTTGGCCCCGACGCGCTCCACCGCTTCGCGCTGACGGGGCAGGCGCCGTTCGCGGTCTCGGCCACGCCGCTCCCCAACCTCCTGTTCACGCGCGACCTCTCGGCCGTCGTCGGCGACCACCCGATCCTGAGCCTGGCCGCGACGGCGGCGCGGCGGCCCGAGAGCGCGATCATCCGCACGATCTACCACCACCACCCGCGGTTCGCGGCGGCCCGCGAGCGGCTCATCGAGCTACCGGAGGACGTGACGTTTGAGGGCGGCGACCTCCTGGTCGTCAACGAGCGCGTGGTGATGATCGGGCAGAGCGAGCGGACGAGCCTGGGCGGCGTGCTGGCCGTCGCACGGGCGCTCCTGGACCGGACGTCTGTCGAGCACGTGCTGATGGTGAACCTCCCGAAGGAGCGCTACTGCATGCACCTCGACACCGTGTTCACGTTCGCCGACGACGACACATGCGTCGTCTTTCCGCCCATCATCGAGGAGCCGCGGGACCACGTCCTCCACATTGAGGCCGGCGCAGAGCGGGGCGGCGACGGACCCCGCGAGTTCCGCATGCGCCCGCTCCCGAGCGTCCGCGAGGCGCTCGAGGAGGTGACTGGCCGGTCCTACACGTTCATCCCGTGCGGCGGCGCCGACCCGATCCGCCAGCGGCGCGAGCAGTGGACGGACGGGGCCAACCTGTTCGCCGTCCGCCCCGGCCTCGTCGTCGGCTACGCCCGCAACCGGGCGACCTACGAGGCGCTCGCTCGGGCCGGCTTCCACGTCGTCAGCGCCGATGACTTCCTGGGCTTCTACGGCGACGCCGCGGCGGCCTCGCAGGACCGGATCGCCGTCCGCCTCTCGGGCAACGAGCTCTCGCGCGGGCGGGGCGGCCCGCGCTGCATGACGATGCCGCTCGTGCGAATGCGGAATTCGGAATCGTGAATGCGGAAGGGCTACCACCCCACCCCGCCCAGGCGCATTCCATTTCGTCATTCCGCGTTCAACATTCCGCATTCTAGACCGTGTCTCTCGCCTCGCTCCTCGACCCCGACCGCCGGTGGATGCAGATGGCCCTGAAGGAGGCCGAGCGGGCGTACGAGGCCGGTGAGGTCCCCGTCGGCGCCGTCGTGGTGCAGGGCGGGGCGGTCGTCGGGCGGGGCCACAACCAAGTCGAGCGACTCGCCGACCCGACGGCACACGCCGAGATGCTCGCGGTCTCGGCCGCCTGCCAGACGCTCGGCACTAAGAACCTCGCCGGCTGCACGCTCTACGTGACGCTGGAGCCGTGCCCCATGTGCGCCGGCGCGCTCGTGTGGGCGCGGCTGGACCGGCTCGTGTTCGGGGCGTTCGACGAGAAGGCCGGGGCCGCCTCCACGCTCTTCGACATCCCCCAGGACCGGCGCCTCAACCACCAGGTCGAGACGGTCTCCGGTGTCGAGGCCGACGCCGCCGCCGACCTCCTGCGCGCGTTCTTCCGCGCCCGCCGCCCCGCCCCCGACGGGCGGGGCGGCGCATAGGGGGCGAGGCGGGCCACCCCGCCCAGGCAGCGGCGACCAAGGCGGCCGGGGCGGCACAGGTCCGCGGCCCCGTTTCCACGTCCGCTTGGCAACACGCCGGGGGCGGGGCGGTAGCAGCCGGACACCGCCCCGCCCCGCCGTGCCCAACGGACGCCCCGCCCCGCCCCGCCCCGACGCCGTCGACCTCCTTGTGGTCGGCGCCGGCCCCATCGGGCTCGCGTGCGCGATCGAGGCGGAGCGCGCAGGGCTCACGGCGCGCGTGGTCGAAAAAGAGGCGCTCGTCAACTCGATCGTCGGGTACCCGACGCTCATGGAGTTTTTCTCGACGCCCGAGCTCCTGGAGATCGGCGGGCACCCGCTCGCGACCACGCTCTACAAGCCGCGCCGCGAGGAGGCCCTCGACTACTACCGCGCCGTCGCCCAGCGCGAGGGGCTCGATGTCCGCCTCGGCGAGCGCGTGCTCGCCGTCGAGGGCGGGGCGGGCGACTTTACCGTCGTCACGTCGCGGGGGACGCACGCGGCCCGGGCGGTCGTGGTCGCCACAGGCTTCTTCGACCAGCCCAACCGGCTCGGCGTCGAGGGCGAGGACTTGCCCCACGTCGCCCACTACTACAAGGAGCCGTACCTGTACAGCGGGCGGCGGACGGTCGTGGTCGGGGCCAAAAACTCGGCGGCCAAGGCCGCCCTGGAGATCAACCGCCACGGCGGCGACGTGACGATGGTCGTGCGGGGCGGGGAGATCACGACGAGCGTGAAGTACTGGATCCGCCCGGACCTCCTCAACCGAATCGAGGAGGGCGCCATCGAAGCCCACTTCCACTCGACCGTCGAGCGCATCACGCCGACGACCGTCCACGTCCGCACACCCGACGGCCCGCTCGCCGTCGAGGCCGACTTCGTCCTCGCGCTCATCGGCTACCACCCGGACTTCTCGTTCCTGACCGCGGCCGGCGTCGAGCTCGACGGCCCCGCTCGCGTCCCCGTCTTCGACGACGATACGATGGAGACGACGCGGCCCGGCCTCTACCTCGCGGGGACCGTCTGCGGCGGCTACAACACGAGCCGCTGGTTTATCGAGAACGGCCGGATTCACGCGGCCCGGATCGCCGCGCACCTGGCGGGGCGGCCGGTCCCTCACGTTGAGGCGGTGGGGCAGCCCTGACCGCCCCCGCCCGGGCGGGGCGGCCGTCGGGCGGGGCGGACGAAACGTGAGCGGCCGGCACCCCTGGAGGCGCCGGCCGCTATAGCGTAGAACCGGGGTTCGGATCTAGCTCCCGACCGTCACGCCGACCGTGCAGGACGCGTTGCTGCGGGCGTTTGCGGCCGTGATCGTGGCCGTGTACGTCCCCGCCGTGTTGTACGTGTACTGGAGGGGCAGGCTGACGTTGTTGGCCGTCACGCCGTTGCCGTAGTCGACGGACACGCTCGCGTCGCCGACCAGGCTGTTGACGACGCCGTTGAACTGGACCGCCCCGCCCACCGGGACCGCGCTCGGCTGGGCCGTACACTCGCTGATCGTGACGGGCTCGCGGACCTCAATGTCGAGGGTGCACGAGTCGCTCCCGTCCTCGTTCTCCACGACAATTGTCGCGTCGTAAGACCCGGCCTCCGGGTACGTGTAGGTGACGGGGAATGACGCAACAGGCACGACGTCAGGGGCCGTGTCCGCGTCAGGACCGTCCACGCCGTACGTGATTGAGACCTCGGAGTCGAGACGGCCTGCGGTCACCGCGCTGAACGTGATGGGGTCGCCTTCGACCACCCGGTACGTCACGTTGTCTCCGTTGCGGACGAGCGACGAAGACGTCGCGGCGCACGCCCCGACGGACGGCGGCTCCGTCACCGTGACATCCTCGGTGCCAGCGTACGTCCCGTCACTGACGGTGACTGTGTAGGCGCCCCGGGTCCCGAACGTAACGTCGTAGTACTCGCCGTCGCGCCGAACCACGCCGGTCGGGTTGCCCGGTCCTTCGACATTCCACGCGTACGTCTGGTCGATCGTGTAGGCCTGGATGTAGTAGGGCACCGTCGTCGTCGGGTCAGTCTCGACGTCGACGCTCGTAATCGTTACGCCGGTCGCGGTCGTGTCCGCCATGTACCGGATCTCAGGGGCGACCTCGACGGAGGACGCGCCGACGATCGTCCGGGAGTCCCCGGCTTCAAAGTCGAGGTTGTCCTCGAAGTTGTCGCAGGCCGTGAGCCCCGCCGCGAGGGCGAGGGTCCCCAAGAGGAGGGGGCGAAAGCGGGAGGAGATAGGCATGGAGGCGATACAGATAAAGCGGTTCAGGAGAGCGAGCGGGGGTGGTTACAGACCAATGGGCGCAACGTCCCACCAGACTCGGGTCCCCTGTGTGTCGGGACCCTGGCTGGCGATGGCCGCGGCCAGGTTATCGCTGTTCAGAGCCTCCTCCTGGGTGGGGTAGACGAGGCGGACGGGGATCGGCCCCTCGAAGGAGTCCAGCTTACCTCCGACCGGCTCGATCAGGACACCTGTAAAGTCGAGCCGGCGCCACTCGGACCAGCCCTGAATGCCCTGCATGTAGAGGGCGAGCCACTTCTGAACACCCAGAACCTGCCTGTAGTTGGAGCCGTCGAGATCGGGGAGGTCACTGACGTAGTCCTCTACGACATCCTGATCGTCGACGCCCCAGTACTCAAACGAGGTGCGGACGGCGTCCTCGAACAGGTCGTCAGCGTCGCCGCTGATGAACCCGCGAGCGGCGGCCTCAGCCTTGATGAACAGGACCTCGTCGTAGAGCATGAAGATGGCCGGCGACGTCGCTTCCCGCGTGATCTCGCCCGGACGCGAAAAGTTGGACCGTGGAATGGCCGCGGCTACGCCTTGCGCAAGCCCGTACGGGAGTCCTTCGTACACCGGCGCCCCCGGCGTCACCTCCACGGAACGCGGGGTGGGTGCAACGTAAATCGGGAGGCGCGGGTCGTTCCGCTCCTGGAGGGTCGTCACCAGACCTTCAGTTACGGCCCAGTCGTCGCGGCCCGTGATTTCGTAGTTCTCGTAGATCGGGTTCGTGTACGGCTCCGACGTTGTAAAGTCGAGGATCGCTGCGTCAGCCACGCTGTTCATCGGGCCGGCCGCAATGGCTTCTTGGATGGCCTGCGCCGCCTGGTCCGGGAGTTGGTCCGACATCCGCATGGCGATTCGCATCTTGAGCGAGTTGGCGAACCGCTTCCACCTAGCCGCGTTGCCGCCGTAAATGAGATCGCCTGGGACAGTCCCGGCCACGTCAATCATCGCCTGATCCTCCGTTAGGCGGCGGATGAGGTCGGGGTAGATCTCCTCCTGTGGCGTGAAGGCCGGCACCCGGTTGTCCCGCCCCTGCAGAGCCTCCGTGTATGGGATGTCGCCCCAGATATCCGTCATCACGTGGAACGCGAACACCTGCATGATGTCGGCGACGGCGACCTGGTTCTCCGGGCTGACAGCGGCCTCGTCCTCCGGCACGAGCCGTTTGAGCTCCTGGAGGTTGCTGATCACGAGGTAGAGATCAGTCCAGTAAGCGTCCACGACGTTTTCGCGGTACTGGTAACGGTCCTCGCTCGTGTACTGGTTCTGCGTCCAGTACTGGGCGTAGAGGAGCCCGAAGCGGCCGTTGTTGAAGCTGTCAAAGTAGTTCTGCGCGAGGTTTACCTCCGCACGGGACAGGATGAACCCTGTCACAGGCTGCGTCGACTCGTTCGGGTTTTCGTTGAGCTCGGTAAGGTCGCAGGCGCTCAGCGTGAGGGCGCAGGCGACGACACCGACGAGGGCAATGGATCGGTTCACGGGAGGAGAGTCAGAAGGTGTACGGGTCGCGACGGCCGCCCCGCCCGCGTCGCGCGGGCGGGGCGGGGCGGGGCCTCAGAGCGTGGCCGTGATGCTGAGCCCGAGCGAGCGGACCGGCGGGTAGGCTCCGGCCTCGATGCCCTGGACGTTCGACGCGCTCAGCGCGACGGCGGGGTCGAAGAACGGGGACTTCGAGTAGAGCAGGGCCAGGTTCCGGGCCACGAGCGAGAGCGTGACGTTCTGAACCGAGATCTGCTGCGTGTACCGGGCCGGGATCGAGTACCCGAGGCTGAGCTCGCGGAGCCGGATAAAGCTCATGTCGAAGATGTGCGCGCCCTGGAGGCCGAACGTCCCCTTGAAGTACGTCTCCGCATCAATGGCGCCGTCTCCAACAGGAGTCCCCTCCAGCTGGGCCGCTTCCTCCGGCGTCGTCCCCCTCGGCAGCGTGACGACGCCGGTCGGGACGATGCCGCGCTCGCGGATGTCGCTCTCGACGGTTTCGTCGAGGATGCCCGAGTAGCGGCCGAACAGGCTCGTCACCGAGTAGGACTCGCCGCCGAACTGGGCGTCGATGAGCCCGCTCAGCTGGAGCCCCCCGTACGAGAACGTCGTCGAGAGGCCGCCCGTCCAGTCGGGGAGGTAGGACCCGAGGACCTGGGACGGGTTGCTCCGGTAGCTGGTGAAGTTGCCGTCGGCGTCGACGTTGACCACCTTGTTGCCGCTGGCGTCGTACACGAAGTCGTTGCCGATGATGGCGCCGTAGGGCTCGCCGACGGCGGCCGTGACCCGAGCACCAAACGGAGCGTTTCCGAGCGTGTACACCTCAAGGTCGTCGAGGAGCGACTCGACCTCGCTCACGTTCCGGGCCGCGTTGACGTTGACGTCCCACTGAAACCCGTTCTCCATGAGGACCGGCGTCGCGCGCAGCGCGAGCTCGATGCCCCGGTTTGAGATCGTCCCGGCGTTGACGAGCTGGAACGAGTAGCCCGTTGAACGCGAGACCTCGACGGCCAGGATCTGGTCGTCCGTCTGCGAGGAGTAGGCGGTAAAGTCGAGACCAGCCCGCCCGTTCAGAAACGCGAGCTCGAGGCCGGCCTCAAACGAAGTCGTCTGCTCCGACCGGAGGTCCGGGTTCGGGAGCGTCGTCGGGAGCCGCTGGAGCGGAGATCCAGCGAATGGGAGCGAGAGCGGGTACGTCAGGTTGACCCGGTACGGGTCGGTGTCGTTGCCCACGATCGCGAACCCGGCCCGGACCTTCCCGAACGACAGAAGACTCTGGTTGCGGAGCGGGGCGAGTTCAGAGAACACGAGGCTCACGTTCGCCGACGGGTAGAGGTACGAGTTGTCACCGTCCGGCAGCGTCGACGACCAGTCGTTGCGGAGCGAGGCGTTGACGTAGACGAGGTCCCGGTAGCCTACCGTCGCATCGGCGTAGAGGCTGTAGACGGCGAGCTCCTCGAAGTAGTCCTCCAGGAACGGGCGGGCAACCGAGTTTTCGAGCGTGAACAGGCCCGGCACACTGAGGCCGCCCTGCGTGATCCCTCGGTTGCGGGAGTACCCGTTGTACCGGACCTCGCCGCCGCCGAACGTATTGAGCGAGACGTCCTGCGTCAGATCCGTCTCGTAGGTCAGCTGCGAGCGGGCGCTCGTTTCCTGGACCTCGTAGATCCCCTCTTGGTACTGCGGCGTCGCCTGGCTCCCAAACGCGATTCGCTCTTCGCGGCGCTGCGTGTAGTAGTCGGTCTGGACGTTGGTCCGGAGGTTGAGTTCGTCGGTGAAGTCGTACCCGACGGCGAAGCTGCCGTAGAGCCGGTTCATCGAGTCCTCCTGCTGGTTCACGTACGAGATCCAGTACGGGTTGTCCGCGTACTGGAGCGTCCCCGCGACCGGGTTGCGCCAGTTCCAGCCGCGCTGGACGCCGTTCGGGCGGACGTACTCGAACGAGTAGCTGCCGTCGCCGAGGTCGACCTGGCGCTGGCCGAATTGGTTGAACTGGAGGAACACGTTCTGTCCGTCGTAGCCCGTGCCCGGCCGACCTTCGGCGCCGTTGTTGATGTAGTTGCCGGTGAACGTGGTGTTCAGGCGCGGCGTGAGGTCGAGCGACCCGTTAAAGCTCACCTGGCGACGGTCGAGCTGGCTGCCCGGGAAGACGCCGTCCGTCGACACGTTCGTGAGCGAGAGCCGGTAGTTGAAGTTCTCACCGCCTTGCGAGAATGCGAGGTTCGTGTTCGAGGTGACGCCGGTGTCGAAGAAGTCTCGAACGTTATCGGGCGCGGCGACCCACGGCGTGGTCTGCCCCATGAGGCCGTTGACCTCGTCGTAGCTGTACCACTGACGGACGGGGCGACCATCGAGGCGCGGCCCCCACGACTCGTCGGTCGCGAAATCGACCACCTGCTGGCCCTGGCCGTTGACGTTGAACGGGGCGTTCGAGCCGCCGCCGTAGAGGTTCTGGTAGGGCGGGAGGTTGTAGACGCTCTCGGTCGTGACGCTCTGGTTGACCGTGATGCCGATGCCCTGGCCCCGCCGGCCGCTCTTGGTCGTGATGAGGATGACGCCGTTCGAGGCGCGGGCGCCGTAGAGCGCGCCGGCCGAGGCCCCCTTGAGGATCGACACCGAGGCGATGTCGTCCGGGTTGATCATCGAGGCGGCGTTGCCGTAGTCGTACCCGCCGCCGCCCGTCGACTGGCCTGGGGCCGAGATGTTCGAGTTGTCGAGCGGGATGCCGTCGACCACGAACAGCGGCTCGTTGTTGCCGGACACCGAGCTCGGCCCGCGGAGGACGATCCGGGCCGACCCGCCGATCGTGCTCCCCTGCGAGACGTTGGCCCCGGCCACGCGGCCAGACAGCGACGAGATCACGTTCGTCTCGCGGACCTTGCTCAGCTCATCCCCCTCGACCGCCTGCGCGGCGTAGCCCAGCGACCGCTCGGCCCGCTCGATCCCGAGCGCGGTGACGATCACGTCCTCACCGAGCAAGATGGAGTCGGAGAGCTGGATGTCGACGACGGTCTCGCCTTCGCCCACGACCACCGGGACGGTCTGCGTCTCGTACCCGATGTAGGAGGCGATAAGGACCTGGGCGCCCGTTGGGACACCACGGATCTCGTACTCACCGTTGACGTCCGTCGCGGCCCCAACAGAGGTGTCCGATGTGAGCCGGACGCTCACGCCCGGGAGGCCGACGCCCGACGTGCTGTCGGTGACGACGCCGCGGACGGTGCCCGTGGCCTGCGCAGAGGCGGCGTCCGCGGCCACGAGCATGGCGCAGGCGAGGACGACGAAGGTGAACAGTCTAGACATGACCATGAAGGAGTAGGGGAAGGCGGTCGCCCATCCGCGGGCGGGGCGGAACCACGGACCATGCCGGCCACGGACGGTCCGCTCTCTGTCGGGGGCCGAAGCTAGCCCTTCTTGCGGCCCGCGCCACACCCACTCCGCCCACTTCTCTCGTTGCCGGGGGAACGTGGAAGCGCTTTACTCTGAGCCCAGCCTTCACCAAATCAGGACCATAGGGCTCTCCCGCGCCCCAGGAGCTTGAGCAGGGTCAAAACACTCGCCCCCCGCCCTTCATCAACTCCCCATGAGAAGCGCCCCTACTGCCCCCTAAGGCTAGACCTCGTCGGGACCCGATTTGACCTCAACAACGATCGCTCCATGTGGATGGCCTGCGCCGTGGATGAGCATGGCGCGGTCAGGGGGAAGAAACCGGAGCGACTCGACATCGATGGTGGGGATGTACCGGAGGGACTCAGCGTCCCCGAACCGCATGGTCCCCTCGTAAACGATGATGCCCGGGTCGAACAGGATGCTCCTCGGTCCTCGCTTGCGCAGCCACAGCGGGCGCAGCCGCTCGACCAGGAGGTACGCGTTGCCGACCGTGGTCGCCTCGGCCACCTCGGCCGCCGTGATCGTGTTGCGGTTCGAGCGGGGCCGTCCGTCGTCTCCGGCCGCCCCGCCCCCGGCGCACCCGGCCAGGACCGCGGCGAGCGCCGGCGCCAGGACGCGACGCCACCCCGCTCGGGCCGATCGGCCCACGCCTTCCTCAGCAGCGCCCCCGGCCGCTCCGCGCGCCTCCCCTACCGTGACGCAGACGGCAGCGGCGGCGAACACGCGGGCGGGGCGGGTCATAGACGGCGTGGAGCACTGGGAACGAGACCCGGCCCCTCAAGATAAGGATTCCGTGAAGGGAAACCTAGCCCGCCGCTACGGCACCGCCCCGCCCCTTCCACCCCGCCCGAGCGGGGCGGCCTCAGTTGACCCCGACGTACTTCAGCTTGACCGAGTTCGGCACGACGTCGAGGTCGCGCTCGAACCGGACCGAGTCCCCAGGCGGCACGTCGCGGACCTGGAGCAGGAGGTCTTCGATGGGTCGGCTGTCGCTGTCGTAGAGCGTGATCGAAACGTCGACCGAGCGGGCGGCCGCCCCGCCCTCGTTGACCACGTGGCCCGAGACCGACGGGTAGCCGCCGCCCCGACGCTGGAGTTCGAGGCCGTGGACGCCGACTTGGTCTGGGGCATCGCCGCAGGCGGCGAGGACCGTCAGCCCGACGAGGGCGAGCGCGGCGGCAAAGCGGGCGGGGCGGAAGGACGGCGGAATGGACACGGGCGGACCGAGGAGGTGGGGCGGCAGGCCGAAGAACGCCCCGCCCGCCCCGCCCGTGCCTGAGGAGTTCCTGAGGGCGGGGTGGGTTGCGGCCCCGGGGGCGCGGCGGGCCATCAGGGGAGGGCGCGGAAGCCGAGGACCTGCACGGACAGCTCGTCGTCCGCCACCTCCGCCGCGTAGTCGACGAGCAGGGAGAGGGGCAGGCCCGTCGCGGGATCGTAGCGGAACCGGACGGCGACTGTGTCGGCGGCGAAGGCCTCGTCCAGGACCCTGAAGAAGCCGGCGACGGTCCGCGGCTCCACCCGCTGCCCGGCGCCCCCCTCGGACGTGGCCGCGACGACCTGCCCGCCGCGGACCTCGACTGTCCAGGGGCCGGCGACGGCGTGGGAGCACTCGCAGTGCCGGACGAAGACGATCCGGTACGCGCTCACACCGCCGGCCTCCCACGCCGCCCGGGCCTCGGCGAGCGACGCCGGCGTCCGCCCCTCGACGCCCTCCCCCACCGGATCGGTGCCGGACCCGTCGCAGCCCGCGAGCGCGAGCGCTAGGAGGACCAGGGCAGCGGAGCGGGTCACGGGCGGGGCGGGTCAGCCGAGGTCGGCCAGGTTCGCTTTGAGCGCGTCGATCTCGGCGCGCGCGTCGGCCGCCTTCTGGCGCTCCTTCTCGACGACCGCCTCGGGCGCGCGGCTCGTGAACTGCTCGTTGCGGAGCTTCTTCTCCACCCCGCCCAGGAACTGCCGCTTGGACTCGATCTCCTTCGCCAACCGCTCGCGCTCGACGTCCAGGTCGATCATGCCCGCGAGCGGGACGAACACCTCGTGGCGGTCCACGACGACGGCCGCCGCCGCCTGGGGCTTGTCCAGGTCGGCCCCGATCTGGAGCGCGCCCAGGCCCGCCAGCCGCTCCAGGTCGCCCCGGGCCGACTCCAGCGCCGCGACCGTCGCCTCGGCCTCCGCCCCGCCCACGCGGACGCGCGCGTCGATGGCCTTCGACGGCGGCACGTTGTACTGCGCCCGCACCTGGCGGACGGCCGTAACGACCTCCTGAACTAGGGTGAAGCTTTCGATCGCCTTCTTGGCCTCATCAGCGTAGCGAAGCGGAGCCCCCTGATATCTCTTGTTTAGAGCAACGGCCTCTTCGCTCACTGAGGGCCATTCGGCAGCGATGCAAGCTTCCCCTTCATCTCGTGGACGAAGCTTCCACCACAGCTCCTCAGTGAGGAACGGCATGAACGGGTGCAGGAGCCGCAGGATCGCATCAAACACTTCTACGGAGAACGCAAGCGTCTCCTGATCCATCTCCGCGCCATAACCAGGCTTCGCCAACTCCAGGTACCAATCACAGAAGTCCCTCCAGACTGTGTCGTACACGGTCTGGACTGCCTCCGAAACGCGGTAAGCGTCGAGAGACTTCTCGACGGCGACGATGGTCTCGTCAAGTCGCGTGAGCATCCACTGCTCGACAAGGGTGAGGCCCGAGAATTCTCGCTGCCGTCGGACGTCGCGGACGGGGCGGCCTGCCTCGTCGGTCTCCAAGAAGCGGCCGAACACGTTGAACGCGTTCCAGACCTTGTTGGCGAAGTTCCGGCCGCCCTCGAACGTCGTCGGGTCCAGGCGGATGTCCTGGCCCTGGGCGCACAGCTTGGCGAGCGTAAAACGGACGCCGTCGGCCCCGTACTGCTCGATCGTGTCGAGCGGGTCGATCCCGTTGCCCAGCGACTTCGACATCCACCGGCCCTGCTTGTCCTTGATCATGCCGGTGACGAACACGTCCGTAAAGGGCGCCTCGCCCAGGAAGTGCGTGCCGGCCATGATCATCCGGGCGATCCAGAAAAAGAGGATGTCGTAGCCCGAGACGAGCACGCTCCCCGGGTAGAACGCCCGGAGCGCATCGGTGTCGTCGGGCCAGCCCAGCGTGGCGAACGGCCACAGCCACGACGAGAACCACGTGTCGAGGACGTCCTCGTCCTGCACGTAGCCCGGCCCAGGCGAGTCGACGGAGACGACGAAGTTCTCCTCGTCGCGCTCGCCGTCCGCGTTCGTCGGGTACCAGACCGGGATCCGGTGGCCCCACCAGAGCTGCCGCGAGATCGGCCAGTCGCGGATGTCCTCCATCCACCGCCGGTACTCGTTGGCCCAGCGGGCGGGGTGGAACCGGACCGTCCCGTCGTCGACGACGGC
Organism: Rubrivirga litoralis; assembly: GCF_031846415.1. Classification (NCBI taxonomy): domain Bacteria; kingdom Pseudomonadati; phylum Rhodothermota; class Rhodothermia; order Rhodothermales; family Rubricoccaceae; genus Rubrivirga; species Rubrivirga litoralis. The sequence continues at coordinate 97,668 of NZ_JAVRHT010000007.1, forward strand.
GAGGGCCTCGCGGGCCAGCGGCTCCATCGAGACGTACCACTGCGGCGAGAGCAGCGGCTCGATGACGGCCTTCGACCGGGACGAGATGGGGACCGTGTGCGGGTAGTCTTCCGTCTTGACGAGCTGGCCGGCCGCCTCCAGGTCCGTCACGATCCGTTTGCGGGCCTCGAAGCGGTCGAGCCCGGCGTACGGGCCGCCCTCCTCGTTCAGCGTCCCGTCGAGGTTCATGAGCGAGACCGTCTCCAGCCCGTGCCGCTGGCCGATCGCGTAGTCGTTCTCGTCGTGGCCCGGCGTCACCTTCAGCGCGCCGGCGCCGAAGTCCATCTTGATGTAGTCGTCGGCGATGATGGGGACGACGCGGTCGACGGCGGGCACCTTGACGTGCTCTCCGACGAGGTCGGCAAAGCGCTCGTCGTCGGGGTGGACGGCGACGGCGGTGTCGGCCGGGATCGTCTCGGGCCGCGTCGTCGCGATGTCGACGTACCTGCCGGTCTCCGCCCCGCCCTCGTCCACGACCGGGTAGCGAACGGTCCACAGGTGCCCCGGCCGCTCGACGTTGTCGACCTCCTCGTTCGAGATGACGGTCTGGTTTTCGGGGTCCCAGTTGACGAGGTAGTCGCCGCGGTAGACGAGCCCCTCGTCGTGGAGGCGCACAAACACCTCCTGGACGGCGCGGCTGAGGCCCTCGTCCATCGTGAACCGCTCGTAGCGCCAGTCGCACGAGTCGCCGAGGCGCCGCTTCTGCTCCAGGATGACGCCGCCGTACTCCTCCTTCCACGCCCAGACGTGCTCCAGGAACGCCTCGCGGCCCATCTCTTTGCGGTCGAGCCCCTGCTCCCTCAGTTTCCGCTCGACCACGTTCTGGGTCGCGATGCCGGCGTGGTCCATGCCCGGGATCCAGAGCGCCTCGAAGCCGCGCATCCGCTTGTAGCGCGTGAGGAGGTCCTGGACCGTGTCCTGGAGCGCGTGGCCCATGTGCAGCCGGCCGGTCACGTTGGGCGGCGGCATGGGGATCACGAACGGCTCCGCCCCGCCCTCGGTGACGGCCTCGGGGTCGGCGTGGAAAAAGCCGCCGGCCTCCCAGTAGGCGTACCACTTCTGCTCGACGGCGGCGGGCTCGTAGGCGGAGCCGGCCGGGGCGGCGGGCGGCGTCGCGGGCGGGGCGGGGCGGGTCTCGGGCATGTGCAGGCGCGGCGGGCGCGGGTGGACCGCCGAAGCTAGCCGACCGGGCGGGGAGGCGCGGTGAAGCGCGGGCGGGTGGCAGATACGCCACCCCGCCCGTGCCGCACGAGGGCGGGGCGGGTTCGTGGGGACACCACGCGTGGTGCCCGTATGGGGGCGCCACCGCGCCCATGCCGTGGGCGGGGCGGTGTCGTCGGGGCGACCGGAGGTCGCCCCCCGGGTCGGGCGGGGCAACCGTCGTAGCGGCGTTGCATGCAACGCCGTCGGGCGCACCGCCGGGCGAACCGTGGCACGCGGATGGGGCGGGGTGGCCGTCGTAGGAGCGTCCTACGGTTGCCGCCGGGTCGGGCGGGGCGGCCGGCGAAGAATCCGCCCCGCCCGTGGCGTAGGCGGGGCGGCCGTCGCAGGGACAACCTGCGCTGGTGTCGGGGGGCGGGGTGGCGGCACGGGTTCGCCCCAGCTTCACCTGCCCGGCGTCGGTCCGCCCCGCCCGCGCCGTACCTTGCGGACCGCCTGCCCTTCGGGTGCAGGTTTTCGGGATGTGGCGCAGCCCGGTAGCGCGCCTCGTTCGGGACGAGGAGGTCGTGGGTTCAAATCCCGCCATCCCGACTCCGGCGGCCCCTCTGCTCTCGCGGAGGGGCCGTTTCTTTTATGCCCGCCCCGCCCTCAGCGAGCGGGGCGGCTAGCCGAACCAGCCGAGCAGCCACGCGAGCAGCGGGACCGCGAACAGGACCATGAGCGCCACGAACAGCCACGCGCTCGCGCGGACGCCGGCCTTGGGGACCGGGAACTCGTAGCCGCACACCGGGCACACCGCGGCGTCCGCGGGCACCTCCATCGCGCACGACGGGCACTCGCGCACGGCGCTCACAGCGTCGGGAGCGCGACGAACGCGTCGTCCGGGCGGGGCGGGGCCGCCGAGGGCGGGGCGGGAACCGACTGGATCCACCCGCCGGCGAGCACGTCGTCGCCGTCGTAGAACACGGCGGCCTGGCCCGGCGCGACGGCCGCACGCGGCTCGGCAAAGACGGCCTCGGCCGTGTCCGCGCCCGTCTGGCGGAGGACGGCGGCCGCGCCCGGGTCGCGGTGGCGGATCTGGCCCCACGCCTCGGCCTCCCCGCCCGCGCCCTCCAGGCCGGGCGTCTTGCCCCAGACGACGCCGTCCAGCGTGAGCGCGCGCGCCGCGAGCGCCGAGCGCGGCCCGACGACAACCGTGTTCGTTGCGGGCTCGATGCGGACGACGTAGGCCGGCTCCCCCAGCGCGAGCCCCAGCCCGCGCCGCTGGCCGACGGTGTAGAACGGGTAGCCGTCGTGCGTGCCCAGCACCTCGCCCGTCTCGACGTGCACGAGCGGCCCGCCCGCGAGGTCACCGAGGGCGGGGTGGCGCCGGCGCAGGAAGCCGCGGTAGTCGTCGTCGGGCACGAAGCAGATCTCGTACGAGTCCTTTTTGCCGGCCACGTGGTCGAAGCCCATCTCGGCCGCCAGCCGGCGGATCTCGGGCTTGGCGTGGCCGCCGAGCGGGAGGAGCGTCCGCGCGAGGTGGTCCTGGGCCACGCCCCACAGCACGTACGACTGGTCCTTGTTCCGGTCGAGCCCGCGCGAGACCACGAACCGCCCCGCCCCGCCCCGCCCCGCGTGCGAGGGCGGGGCGGGCGGGGTGGCCGGGCGGACGCGGGCGTAGTGGCCGGTCGCGATGTGCTCGCAGCCGAGGGCGTCGGCCCGCTTGAGGAGCGCGGCCCACTTGATGTGCGTGTTGCAGAGCACGCACGGGTTCGGGGTCCGCCCCGCCAAATAGTCGTCGGCAAAGCGGTCGACGACCCAGCCGCCGAACTCGTCGCGGATGTCGACGACCGTGTGCGAGGCGCCGAGCGCGACGGCGACGGCCCGGGCGTCGTTCATGTCGTCGAGCGAGCAGCACCCGGACTGCTTCCGCGAGGCGCCCGACCCGCCCAGCGACGTCTCGTAGTCCCACGTCTTCATCGTCACGCCGACGACCTCGTAGCCGCCCTCGTGGAGGAGGCCGGCGGCGACGGACGAATCGACCCCGCCGCTCATGGCGACGAGGACACGGCCGTGACGGCTCATGGTGTCAGAGTGGGGCGAGAAAGGGCGGGGCGGGAAAACTAGCACGGTCTGTGCTGGGTCTGTGCTCGGCCCCCGGTGGAGGGCTAGAGCTTCCCGTCCTTTTCGCCCCTCCCCAACGGGCGGGGAGGGACCTTGCCGACCAAGAGATCCTACGCTTATGACCCCGCCGCCCCCCTCCCGCCGCGAGCGGATCAAGACGCCCGGCGCTCCGGCGCCGATCGGCCCCTACAGTTCGGCCCTCCTCGTCGGCGAGACCCTCTACTGCTCAGGGCAGATCGGCCTCGACCCCGAGACCGGCGAGCTCGTCGAGGGCGACGTCCAGGAAGAGACGACGCGCATCCTCGACAATATCGGGGCCGTGTTGCGAGCCGCTGACATGGACTTCGACCATGTCGTTCAGGCCACGCTCTTCCTCCGCGACATGGACGACTACGCCCCCGTCAACGAGGTCTACGCCCGGTACTTTAGCGGGGCGGCCCCGGCGCGCGAGGCGCTCGAAGTGGGCAAGCTCCCGCGCGGAGCGTCGGTCGAGATCAGCTGCATCGCCGTCCGCTAGGCCGCCGCGCCCTTACACCACGAGCGCGGCCTCGACGCGGACGCCGCTCGGCAACACGTCCCGCCCCGCCAGCGACGGGATTTCGAGCGCCACGGACAGGCCCACGAGTTCGGCGCCCAGCTCGCGGACGAGCGTACACACGGCGGCGGCCGTCCCCCCCGTCGCGATCACGTCGTCGTGGACGAGCACGCGGTCTCCCGGTCCGAAGGCGTCGGCGTGGAGTTCGACGGCGTCCTCGCCGTATTCGAGCGCGTAGCTCGCTGAAATCGTCGCGGCGGGCAGCTTCCCCGGCTTCCGGCACGGCACGAACCCGGCGCCCAGGCGGAGCGCGAGCGCCGGCCCAAACCAGAACCCGCGCGCCTCGACGCCCACGACGTGCGTGACGCCCGCCCCGCCCCACGGCGCCTCCAGGCGGTCGAGGAGAGCCTCGAACAGGGCGGGGTCGGCGAGGATCGGCGTGAGGTCCTTGAACGCGACGCCCGGGCTCGGGAAGTCGGAGACCGTGCGCACGGCGGCGAGCAAGTCGGGCATCGGAAGGCGGAAGGCGGAAGGCGGAAGGCGGAAGGAAGATGCGATCACCCCAGCCCGCTGCGGGCGCACCGGGACGGGCGGGGTGGTCGGGACACGACGGGCCGTGTCCGCTTCGGGCGGCACAGCCCCACCCCGCCCTGACCGCCGAGGCTGGCACGGGCTGTAGCGCCGCCGCGCAGGGCGGGGTGGGCAGATCCGGCACCGCTCGAAACCGGGCGGGGCGGACCGAACTGGGCGCGCCCCGACGCCTCAGCCGCCGTGCTGCGGGTGGAGGCCGCGCTCGTAGCGCCCTTTGTAGGCGCGGACGGCGCGGAAGATGGCCTCGGCCGTCGCGTCGAGGCCGGCGTCGCTGGACAGGAGCCGGGCGTCGTCGGGGTTCGTGACGAACCCGGTCTCGACGAGCACGGCCGGCATCGACGCCGCCCAGAGCACGATGAACCCGGCCTGCTTGACGCCCCGGCTCGACCGGCCGGACGCGACGAACTCGCGCTCGATGAGCCCGGCGAGCGCCTGGCTCTCCTCCTGGTACGCGCTCATGGCCATCGCCTGGAGGATGTCGCCCTGGTCGTCGAAGTCCTCGTAGAGCTCGGGCTGGCTCTCGAGCTCGATGACCGAGTTCTCGCGCTCCATGACGTCCTTTGCCGACGCCTCGCGGTGGGGCGCCAGGAAAAACGTCTCCGTCCCCGACGCCGACGACGACCCGGCGGCGTTCGCGTGGACCGAGATGAACAGCTTCCCGTTCGACCGGTTCGCGATCCGGCCCCGCTCGCGGAGCTCGACGAACGTGTCGTCGTCGCGGGTGTAGACGACGCGGACGCCGAGCTCGCGCTCGATCATCGGGCCGAGCCGGCTCACGACGCCCCACGCCACCTCCTTGTCGCTCGTCCCGTGCCCGACCGCGCCGTGGTCCTGCCCGCCGTGGCCGGCGTCGAGCACAACCGTGTCGAGTTGCCACCGCGAGGCGTCCGGCAGGTCCACGTCCGGCGCCTGAACCTCCAGCGCCCCGGACGCCACGGGCGGAACGGGGCGGGGCTGCGTCGGCGCGGGGTCCACGGTCGGCATCGGCCGGGGCGCGGGGGCCGCCGGCCGCGGGGGCTGGCGACGCGGCGGCTCCGCGCGCGGGGCGGGGCGGGGTGACGGGCGCGCCGGCGTCCGGGGCGGGGCGGCGTCCGCGAGCGGGGGAAGGTCGGGGCGGACCGGGTCGGCCGCCGGCCGCCAGCCCGCGGCGCTACGAGTCGCTCGGCCCGCGTCGGGCCGGGCGCGCTCCGCCTGCCGAGCCGGGCGGGGGGCGCCCCACCCCGCCACCCGAGCCCCGCCCATGGCGCCGTCCGAGAACGACAGGATCACGTCGTTCGAGCCCGGGTCCGCCGCCGCCCGGACTGCCACCCCGCCCTCGATGCGGAACGAGAGGACCACGCGGTCGCCCTCGGCCTCGACGCGGTAGCTCTGGACCGGCCACTCCGCCCCGCCCTGCCGGAGCGCCGGGGCGGGGCGGGCGCCGTTCAAGACGATCTCGAGCCGCCCCGCCCGCGCGTCGGCGCTGAACGCCTCGACCGGGCTCGACAGGTGCACGCGGACCGTCGCCGTGCGGCCGTCGCGGTCGAACGAGACGGCCTCGACGCGGGCGGGCGGGTCGGCGTGGGGCACGCCGCCCGGGGGCGGGGTGGCAACGGAGGGCACCGCCGGACCTACGAGGAGGGCGGCGGCAAGGGCGAAGGCGCGCATGGGGGGGACGGCGGCGACGGACGACAGAATACGGGAAGTTTGCCCCGCTCTGTCAACGCCCGTCCGATCTCCCGCCCCGCCCTACTTCCCCGTCAACTCGCGGAGGCGGAGCGTGACGATGGCCTCGTGGTTCTCCTCCCGCTCGCGGAGGTGCTGCCGGGCAGCGTCGAGCCGGTCTTGAGCGAGGTCGAGCTCTTCCCGGCGGATCTCGTGCTTGAGCGCGAGCACGTCCGAGAGCAGCGTGCGGAGGTCGCCCCGGAGCCGCTCGCGCTCGTCGCTAGCGTCGGGCAGGCGCAGGAGCCGCCGCGTGAGGCCGAGGGCCTCGGCCTCCATCGCCCGTTCGGTCCGCATCTTCGAGTACAGCGACCCGTCGGCCTCCTCGACGTTGCGCATGTAGGCCGCCTCCACGATCGGCGTCAGCTGGTCCTGCGGGAGGCTGTCGAGGCTCTGAGACTCGGGTCCGAGGTCGCCCAGGATGTAGACGCCCTGGCCCGCCTTCGACGACTCGTCGAGCGGGACCAGCTTCTCGTTCTCCAGCACGTACGCCCTTCCGTCCACGCGGAGCACCGGGGCGACGGGGCCGCTAAACTCGAGCACGCCCGTCGCAAGGCCGGTCAGGTCGAGCGACGGAGGAACGGCGCCGGGGAGCGCGCGGCCGTCGAGGTGGACCTCCCCCCCGACCACCTGGAACGTGTGGGAGCCCTCGTCTTGGGCGCGGGCGGCCGTGCTGACGGCGAGCGTCAGCAGAACGAGGGCGAGACGGCGAAGGCTCATCGCGGCGTCCGGGACGAATCGGTGGGCGCGATGCGCGCGCGAGCCGGCGGGGCGCCCGCGCGGACGGATTGGAGGCCGGGCGTCGACGTCAGGCCCGGCGACCCGCCGGGCCGCCCGAACGCTTCGGCGGGCTCGTCCCACGCCAGCCCGTCACTCGATCGGTCCAGCTCCTCCAGGCGGAGCGAGAGCGCGCGGACGTCCTCGCTCGCCTCCCACGGCGGCGTCTCCGCCGCCGGTCGCGCGGCCGGCGCGCGTCGAGCGGCGGCCGGTGCCGGGCGGGGCGGGGCGGCCTGCGGCGCGGCGACGGCGGCGAGTTGGGGCGCCGCCACCACGGGGGGCGGGGCGGCCGGCGGCTCGGCCTCCTCCTCCACGCCGACCGCGGCCAGCTCCGGCCCGCTCGCCGCCCCGCCCGACGCGGCAACCACCGCGGACGCGGCCGGCGCCACCGTCTGCTCGCTATCGGACAGCACACCCGAGAACACGGCGACCGCCGTCAGAGCGGAGAGCACGAGCGCCGCCCCGCCCGCCCACACCCGCGAGGGCAACCGGCGGCGCTCGGGGCGGACCGCCGGACGGTCGGCCCGCGGCGCCGGACGGCGCGTGGCCGACGCGGCGCGTGCCAGGACGGCTTCGACGACGGCGGCGTCCGGGCGGGCGGGGCGGAGACGATCGAGCGTCGCCTGCGTGCCGTCGAGGAGCGCGAGCTCGGCGCCGCCCGCCGGCGCCTCGACCGCGAGCGGGAGGCCGTAGGCCAGCGCGAGCGGGGCGAGCGCCGGGTCGCTCACCGTCGGCTCGTCGGCGCGCTCGGCCGAGGCCTCGGCGGCCCGCGCAAGCACGGCGGCGACGGCCACGTCCGACGGCCGCGGCTGCGGACGGGCGCGGAGCGCGCGGTCGACGACCTCGCGCGACTGGGACAAAAGAGCGATCTCGACCGGCGCGTCGGGCGCCGCCCCGCCCTCGTATACGAAGCGGACCGCGTTCAGACCGGCCGACGACGCCGCGGCAGCCGCCGCGAGCACGGCGTCGACGGCCGCCGCCGACGGGCGGGGCCGCGGCACCCGGCCGAGGGCGTCCAGGCTCTGCGCGAGCAGCGCGGTCTCGGCCGAACGCGCGCCCGCCCCGCCCAAGGCGACCGCGAGCGGGGCGAGGGCGGGGCGGTCGGCGACGACCTGCGTCGGGACGGCGGGCTGTGACGACGAGGCCTCGGCGGCACACGCGAGGACGGAGTCGACGACGGCGGCGTCGGGGCGCGGCCGGGGGCGGGCGGCGACCGCCCGGTCGAGGGCCTCGCGCGACTGGCGGAGGACGGCCGCCTCGATCGCCCCGCCCGCCTCCGGCCCCTCGCCGTACGCGGACCGGACGGCGGCGCTCGCCGTGGCGTGGTCGGCCGACGCCGCGGCGGCCGACGCGAGAACGGCGTCGACAGCGGCCGCGGACGGCGGCGCGGGCGGGGCGGCGGCAAAGGCGGCGTCGAGCGCTCGGGCCATTCCGCGGAGCGCCTCCTGCTCGGCGTGCCCCGGGGCGCCCGGTGCGGAGCCGCCGTCGGGCTCCAGGCCGTAGACGTGGCGGAGCGGGGTGAGGGCGTCAGACATCGGATCAGAGGGGGGCCTAGCGAACGGCGCGGACGGCGGTCTCGTGTGTGAAGAGGGGCGGGGCCGCGTAAGCCTTTACGTCACCGACTCGTCGCGCTCGCGCTTCGGGGCACCGGGGACGTCGGCCGTCGTCTCGTCGAACCACTCGGGCTCGAGGATTTTGCGGAGGTTGATGAGCGCGTAGCGCATCCGGCCGAGGGCCGTGTTGATGGACACGCCGGTCAGCTCGGCGATCTCGCGGAAGGTCAGCTCCGACTGGTGCCGCATGAGGACGACCTCGCGCTGCTCCGGCGGGAGCTGGTCGATGGCCGCCTCGACCTCCTCCCACAAATCGCCCCGGTTCAGGAGGGCGGCGGCGTCGGGGGCCTCATCCGGCAATCGGTCCCAGAACGACGGCCCCTCTTCCTCATTGCCGTACCCGTCGACGTCGGAGAACTTCTTCCGGCTGCGGAGCCAGTCGAGCGCCGCGTTCCGGGCGATCCGCATGGTCCACGCGAGCCACCGGCCCTGGCTCTCGTACGAGCCGCGGCGGCGGTGCATGGCCTGGATGGCGCGGTAGAGCGTCTCCTGGAACAGGTCGTTGGCCACCTCGCGGTCCTTGACCATCCCCATGAGGTAGCCGAAGATCCGCTCCTGGTGCCGGGCGAGGAGCTGCGAGAACGCCCGCTGGTCGCCCTCGTCGAGGTAGGCCGTGACGAGGTCGGCGTCGGTAGGGGGAGGCATAAGGGCGGGTCAGGCGCGGGAGTCGGGGGTGGCCCCGGCGGGGTCGGGCGGGGCGGCGGCGGTCTCACGCGCGAGCGCCGCAGGGGCTCCCCAGGGCACGCCGCCCCGCCCCAGACTGCCCTCATCTTCAGAGGCCGGCGGGCGGGGCGGCGAACAGGAGCCCGTAGCGCCCGGCGTAGAACGCGGCCGCGCCCCGGAGCGCCGCGACCCGCCCCGCCCGCAGCGCCCGCCACGCGCGGCGGACCGGCCGGCCGGGCTCGACGTCGTCGAGAACGACGAGGGCGCCGGGCGCGAGGTGCGGCGCCAGCGTGCGGACGTAGTCCAGCGCCGCCGCCGCTTCGTGGTGACCGTCGATGAACACGAGGTCCCAGCGCTCGGCCCGCGCCACGTCCGCGAGCGTGTCGGCGAACGGACCGACCACGACGCGGGCGCGGTCGGCGTGGCCCAGGTCGGCGAGGGCGCGCTCGGCGCGGGCGGCGAGCGCGGGCGCGCCCTCCAGCGTCACCAGGCGCCCGGCGACGCCGCCCCGCTCGGGCGGCTCGGCCTCGTTGAGCGCGAGGGCCGCGGCGAGGTGCGCCGAGCCCACGCCCAGGTTCGTGCCCAGTTCGAGGACGCGGGCGGGGCGGAGCGCCCGCGCCAGCCCGAACAGGAAGCGCCCCCACGCCGGGCCAGTGGCCGCGCGGCGGTAGACGTCGGCCACGGCGCGCGCCGGCGGCCGCTCGCCGCCGCGCGTGCCGGCCCCGTAGTCCACGACCTCGACCGTGTCCGCCGAGCCGGCGAGGGCGGCGCGGAGCGCGTCGATCCGGGCCTCGGCCGTCCGCTCGTCCGCCGTGAGGCGCAGCGCCGAGGCCCGCCGGACGACGGCGGCCGGGCGGGGCGGCAACGTCTGGACCGCCCCGCCCAGGCGGAGCGCGGCGCGGAGGGCGGCGGTGGAGACGGGGCGCGGCAGGGTCAACGGGGAGCGGCGGGCGGGGCGGTCTCGAAAGCTACAGGTGCGGGGCGGCCGTCGGCGCCGGACCCACTGGTCCCCGAGCCGGGCGGCGGGAAAACCCCCAACGCGATTCGGCGGCGGAACGGCCTGGGGGTGCCCCGGTACACCGCGCGCCCTTCGACCCCCTGGCCCCCCTCATCGGCGGTGGCACGGCGGCCCCGGGCGCCTCGGCGCTCCCCCTCCCCGCCCCGTGCTCCCGCCCGCCGTCTAGCCGCGGCCCGGCCGTCTCCGAAGCCCGACCGCCCTCCCGCGGTCGGGCTTCTTTTTTTGTACGGGCACCCTTTGTCAGAGCGTGTCGGGCGCCACCCCGCCCGCTCGTCCGTCGCTCCGGCTTCGCTACGCTCAAGGACGACCAAGCTGTCCCCTTTGGACAAGGGGGACAGTTTCCGAGCGGGGAGCGCAGCGACCAGCCGGAAACGGGGGGGGGTGCGTCTGGGCGGGGCGGGCAAGGAGCCCCCACCCCGCGCTGCCTCCAGGATCTAGAGGCGCATGGGCGGGGTGGTCGCCTCGAACGTGGAGGGCGGACCGCCACCCCGCCCCGCCCCACGTCGCCGCCCCGGGCGGGGCGGCTACCCGATCAGGTCCAGCGCCTCGGCGAGCCGCCGCACCGGGAGCACCTCCAGGCCGTCCGGCGGCTGGAGCCCCTTGAGGTTCGCCTTGGGCACGAGCGCCCGCTCGAACCCCAGCTGCTTGATCTCGGCGAGCCGCGCCTCGATACGGCCCACGGCCCGGACCTCCCCGCCCAGGCCCACCTCGCCCACGATCGCCGTCGAGCTGTCGAGCGGGACGTCGCGGAAGCTTGACGCGACCGCCAGCGCCACGCCCAGGTCGACGGCCGGCTCCTCCAGGCGGACGCCCCCGGCCACGTTGAGGAACACGTCGTGCTGCGAGAACCGAAGTCCCTCGCGCTTTTCCAGGACGGCCAGCAGCACCTGCAGCCGCTTCGCGTCGAAGCCGGTCGCCGTCCGCTGCGGCGTGTTGTAGGACGTGGGCGCCACGAGCGCCTGGACCTCGACGAGGAGCGGGCGCGTGCCTTCGAGCGCGCACACCACCGACGACCCCGACGACCCGAACTGGCGCTCGGACAGGAACAGCGCGCTCGGGTTGCCGACCTCCTCCAACCCGCCCTCGCGCATCTCGAACACGCCGAGCTCGTTGGCCGCCCCAAAACGGTTTTTGACCGCGCGGAGGATGCGGTAGGCGTGGTGCCGGTCGCCCTCGAAGTGGAGGACCGTGTCGACCATGTGTTCGAGCACGCGCGGCCCGGCGATCGAGCCCTGCTTCGTCACGTGGCCCACGAGGAACGTCGTCGTGGGCAGCGACTTGGTCACGTCGAGGAGCGCCGCCGTCGACTCGCGGACCTGGGCGACCGAGCCCGGCGCGCTCGTGAGGTCGGGGCGGTAGACGGTCTGGATCGAGTCGACGACCATCACGTCCGGCTGGAGGTCGTAGGCCGCCGCGAGGATGGCCTCGACGTTCGTCTCGGGAAAGAGGAACAGCGCGTCCGTGTCGACGCCCATGCGCCGCGCGCGGAGCTTCACCTGCTGCGCGCTCTCCTCGCCGGTCACGTAGAGGATGGTCTCGCCGTCGAGCCCGCGCCCCAGCTCCGTCATCAGCGTCGACTTGCCGATGCCGGGGTCGCCGGCGACGAGCGTGAGGCTGCCCACCATGACGCCGCCGCCCATGACGCGGTCGAACTCGCCGAGCCCGGTCGAAATCCGGTGCCGCTCGGCGATCGTCACGTCCTTGAGCCGCTGCGGCCGGGCCGCCCCGTAGGCGCCGGCCATGCGCGGCGCCGAGCCGCCGCCGCCCGCCGCGCCGTTGCTCGCCCCGCCCCGCCCGCCGGAGCGCAGCACGGGCGCCTTGACGGCCGTCGGCACGGCCTCCTCGACGAGCGTGTTCCACGCGCGGCACCCGCCGCACTGGCCCTCCCAGCGGATCGAGGAGTGGCCGCAGTCCTGGCACACGTACTGGGTCTTGGCTTTGGCCATCGGGCGGCGCGCGGGGGCGGGGTGGAGATCGAGAGGGGAAGGAGACCGGGGCGGCCCCGGCGGGCGGGGCGGCGCCCGCGTAGCTTCGGCGGGGCCGAGCGCGGCACGAGCCGGAGACGGCCCGCCGCGTCCCGAAGGTCGCCCCCGCGGCTGCCACCCGTCCGTCACCGCCTCGCCTCAGGGCGCAGCTCACCGGATCCGCCCCGAGCCGCCGCCCCGCCCGCCCGATGGAGTCCTCCGCCCTCCCGCCCGCGTCCACCCCGCCCGAGGTCTCCCACGGGACGTGGGCGAAGGTGCGGGCCGGGGTCGCCCCGCTGTGGGCGGTCCCGGCCGCGCTCGTCGGCGGGTTCGGGGCGTACTGCCTGCTGCTGGCGCGGGCGTTCAACCTCCCGCGCGACCTCAGCCCGCGGCTCTACGCGCGCAACCTGGCCGAGCAGATGGTGAAGGTCGGCATCGACTCGATCCCCATCGTGTCGCTCGCGACGGCGTTCTCGGGCGGGGTGATCGTGGTCCAGGCCGTCTACCAGCTCGAGAACCCGCTCCTGCCCCTCACCATCGTCGGCACGTTCGCCGAGCAGTCGATCCTGCTCGAGCTGGGCACGCTCGTAACCGCGTTCGTGCTCTGCGGCCGGGTCGGCGCGCGGATCGCGGCCGAGCTGGGCACGATGCGGGTCAAGGAGCAGATCGACGCGCTGGAGGCCATGGGCCTCAACTCGCAGAGCTACCTCGTCGTCCCGCGCGTGGTCGCGGGCGTGCTCATGTTCCCGGTCCTCTACGTCGTTGCGGCGACCGTGGGGATGGTCACGGGCGGGGTGGTGGCCGAGTTCTCGGGGATCTCGGTGCAGACGTTCTGGGAGGGCGCGCGGCTCTTTTTCCGGCCCTACGACGTGGTCTTCGGCCTCATCAAGTCGGTCGTGTTCGGGTTCGTCATCACGTCCATCGCGTGCTACACGGGCTACCAGGCCGAGGGCGGGGCGTCGGGCGTGGGCGAGGCGACGACGCGGGCGGCCGTGCTCGGCTGCGTGTTCGTGCTCCTCGCCGACTACCTCTGCGCCGTCGTCCTGCTGTGAGAGCGCCGGGTACAGGGTACAGGGTGCGGGGTACGTCGAAGACGGACCGCCCCGCCCGTGGTGTACCCCGTACCTCGTACCCCGTACCGAGCCCGTGATCACCGTCCGCGACCTGCACAAGAGCTTTGGCGGCGCGCCCGTGCTGCGGGGCGTCGACCTCGACGTGCCCGAGGGCGAGGTCACGTGCGTCATCGGGCGGTCGGGGTCGGGCAAGAGCGTGCTGCTCCGGCACCTCGTGCGGCTTTTGGAGCCCGACCGCGGGAGCGTGGTCGTCGACGGCGCCCCGCTCGACGAGCTCACGTACGCCGAGCTCCGGCAGGTCCGCCGGCGGTTCGGGGTCCTGTTCCAGGGCGGGGCGCTGTTCGACTCGATGTCGGCCCGGGCCAACGTCGAGTTCCCGCTCCGCACGTTCACGGCCCTCTCGCGGACCGAGATCCGCGCCCGGGCCGACGAGTGCCTCCGGCTGGTCGAGCTCCCGGACGCCGGGCCGAAGATGCCGGCCGAGCTCTCGGGCGGCCAGCAGAAGCGCGTGGCGCTCGCGCGGGCCATCGCCATCGAGCCTAAGTACATCCTCTACGACGAGCCGACCTCGGGCCTCGACCCCGAGACCTCGAACACGATCGACGACCTCATCGAGCGGCTGGGCTCGACGATGGGGACGACGAGCGTGGTCGTGACCCACGACATGCACTCGGTCCTGTCGATCGCCGACCGGATCGCGTTCGTCCACGACGGCCAGATCCCGTGGACCGGGACCGTCGACGACCTCCACCACGCAACGGACCCGACACTGCTGTCGTTCGTCCGCGCCAACGAGTACAAGATCGGGGCGCCGTCTCGGACGGCGTGAGGCGGCGCGTCGCGGGTGACGAGCGACGGGTTGGCGCTCCCCTCTCGACCGCCCCGCCCGACCCGCCCCTCTTGCTCGTCACCCTTCACTCGTCACCCTTTACCCGCACCCATGACCAACGAGATCAAGGTCGGCCTGGCCGTCATCCTCGCCGCCGTCGTCGTCTTCGTCGGCGTCCGGTTCCTGTCGGGGCAGTCGCTCTTCGGGGGCGGGTACGAGGTCGTGAGCATGTGGCAGGACGCGCAGGGGCTCACCCCCGGGGCGGCCGTCCGGCTGAACGGGGTCCGCATAGGCGAGGTGTCGTCGGTCCGGCTGGGGCCGGGCGCGCGTGAGGTGTTCGTCACGCTGGCCATCAACGACGGCGTCCAGATCCCGCGCGGGTCGACGCTCCAGACGTCGGGGCTGAGCGCGCTCGGCGAGGTCAACGTCGAGGTCACGCCGCCGCTGGGAGCAGGGGCGGGGCGGCCGCTGACGAGCGGGGACACTCTCGTGGCCTCGACGACGCCCGACATCTTCGACCTCATCGCGGGCGAGTCGAACAGCCTCACGGCCCGGGCCGACACGGCGCTCATCGGGGCCGTCAACACGTTCACGACGCTCGACCAGATCCTCTCGAACTCGGGCGACGACGTGCAAGCCATCCTCGCCCAGCTCCGGTTCCTCACGCAGGCCGCGACCACGACGCTCATCGACGAGCGCCAGCGGATCGACCGGACGCTGGCCTCGCTCGAGGCCGGGGCCGCGAACGCGAGCGCGGTCTCGGAGCGGGTCGGCCGCAACGTCGAGGACCTCTCGGTCGTCGTCGGCAACGACGTCGTGGCCACGTCGGCCGTCGTCCGCTCGCTGGCCGAGGCCAACGCGGACTCGGTCACGGCCGCCGTCAACAACCTCTCGGCCGCGCTGCGCCGCGTCGACGGCCAGCTCGAGACGCTCGACGGCCTCACGACCAACCTGTCGTCGCTGACGGCCGACCTGGACTCGACGCTGAACTCGACCGAGGGCACGGCGGGCCTGCTCCTCAACGACCCCTCGCTGTACTACAACGCGAACGCGGCGGCGGCCAGCCTCCAGCAGATCCTCCAGGACTTCCAGGCGGACCCCGGCCGCTACCTCCGCGAGGTGGACGGGATCGTGAAGGTGTTTTAGAGCACCCTCCGGGTGGGTACGAGGTACCGGGTGCGAGGTACGGCCCAATCTGACCTCGGCGCGCGCGGACCCCGTACCGAGTGCCCTGTACCTCCCTGCGCGCTGCTCTAGGGCTCGACCGCCCCGCCCACGGCACGGGCGGGGCGGCACCGGGCGGGGCGGCACCGGG